>PUOA01000198.1 GCA_003551925.1 Paracoccaceae bacterium | reverse complement strand
GGCGACGCGGGCGAGGAATGGGACGGCGTGCGCAACTACCAGGCCCGCAACGCGATGCGCGCCATGGCGGTGGGCGACCGCGCCTTCTTCTACCACTCGCAAAGCGACAAGGCCGTGGTCGGGATCTGCGAAATCATCGCCCAGGCCCACCCCGACAGCACCACCGACGACCCACGATGGGAATGCGTCGACGTCCGCGCCGTCCAGCCGCTGCCCACCCCCGTCACGCTCGCCACCTGCAAGGCCGACCCGCGCCTCGCCGACATGGCGTTGCTGAAGAACCCCCGCCTGTCGGTGCAACCCGTGACCGAAGACCAATGGCACACCATCTGCACCCTCGGCGGCCTGTGAGCCCCCACTGCCCCCTTCATCCTGACCCAAATATCCCGGGGGTGCGGGGGCAGCGCCCCCGCTCCTGCCGCCACCACAAGCGCGCCGCACACCCATGAGCGCCACCCTCATGCTGCAGGGCTGCGGCTCCAATGTCGGCAAGTCGATGCTGGTGGCCGGGCTGTGCCGGGCGGCACGGCGGCGCGGGCTGTCGGTTGCGCCGTTCAAGCCGCAGAACATGTCCAACAACGCCGCCGTGACCGCCGACGGCGGCGAGATCGGGCGCGCGCAGGCGCTGCAGGCGCTGGCCTGCGGGCTCGAACCCGTGACCGACATGAACCCGGTGCTGCTCAAGCCCGAAACCGACACCGGCGCGCAGGTGATCGTGCAGGGCCGACGCATCGCCACGGCGGCCGCGCGCGACTATGCGAAGCTCAAGCCGCAGCTCATGGCGCCGGTGCTCGACAGTTTCGCGCGGCTGCGCGGCGCGCATGATCTGGTGATCGTCGAAGGGGCGGGCAGCCCGGCCGAGGTCAACCTGCGCCGCAATGACATCGCCAATATGGGCTTTGCCCGCGCCGCAGGCGTGCCGGTGGTGCTGGTGGGCGACATCGACCGCGGCGGCGTGATCGCGCAACTTGTCGGCACGCAGGCGGTGATCGACCCCGACGATGCCGCGCTGATCGCGGGCTTCGCCATCAACAAGTTCCGCGGCGACCCGCGGCTGTTCGACGATGGCTACGCGCTGATCGCCGCGCGCACCGGCTGGCGGGGACTGGGCGTCATCCCGTGGTTCGACCGCGCGCATCTGCTGCCGGCCGAGGATGCGCTCGACCTTTCCGCCGCGCCCGCGACCGGCGGGGTCAGGATCGCCTGCCTCGCGCTGTCGCGGATCGCCAATTTCGATGATCTGGACCCGCTGGCCGCCGAACCCGGCGTCGATCTGGCGATGGTGCGCGCAGGCCAGCCGATCCCGGGCGACGCGGCGCTGGTGATCGTTCCCGGCTCCAAATCCACCCGCGGCGATCTGGCCTTCCTGCGCGCGCAGGGCTGGGACATCGACCTCGCCGCGCATCTGCGCCGCGGCGGGCGCGTGCTGGGCATCTGCGGCGGCTACCAGATGCTCGGGCGCACGGTGTCGGACCCCGACGGCCTCGAAGGCCCGCCGGGGGACACCGCCGGGCTGGGGATGCTGGACGTCACCACAACCATGCACGCCGACAAGCGCCTCGCCCGCGTCACCGCGCAGCACGTCGCCACCGGACAGAGCGTCGCGGGCTACGAGATCCACATCGGCGCCACTGATGGCCCCGACCGCGCGCGCCCCTTCGCCACCGTGGACGGGCGCCCCGAGGGCGCCACCGACCCGACCGGGCGCGTCAGCGGCAGCTACCTGCACGGGCTCTTCGCCTCGGACGCGTTCCGCGCGGCGTATCTGGCGGGACTGGGCGTCGCACCCTCGGGGCTTGCGCATGGCGCGCTGGTCGAGGCCACGCTCGACGCGCTCGCCGATCACCTGGAGGCGCATGTCGACATCGACGCCGCGCTGGCGATCGCCCACGCCGGGCCCTGAGCGCCGGGTCCTGAGCGCCGCCCCCTGAGCACCCCTCCCTGAGCGGCGGCCGGGATCACGGCGATGTTGTGCCCGCCCGCCGAACTCGCGCTTTCCTTGATGGCGCCGCGCCGCTATCATGCGCGCAACGACGATGCCACGGGCCGGGGCGGCGCCAGCCCCCCGCCCGCAACGGCAAGCGAGGGCAGGATGGCAGCAGCGGAACGGATCGGACCAGCGGTCGCGGGCATCGCCTGCGCGGTTTTGCTGGCCGGGTGTCTGGGCGGGGCCGACAGCGGCACCGACCGGCCTGCGCGCGGCGGCGACACCGCGGCGGCGGCGCAGGGCATCGAACGCGACGTCGAAGCGCCCGAGGTCTTTCAGGCCGCCGACCGCGGGCTGTGGGACGGGCGCCCGTCGCTGGGCGGGGTCTGGGTCGCCCACCCCGACGTCCGCGATCCCGAACGCGTGCTGATCCGCAACCCCGACACCGGCGACGAGGTCGTGGGCGCGCTGTTCCGGCGCGAGCGCGAAAACCCCGGCCCGGTGTTCCAGGTCTCGTCGGACGCGGCAAGCGCGCTGGGCATGCTGGCCGGCGCCCCGACCGAGCTTGAGGTCACCGCGCTGCGCACCGAAACCGTGCCCGAGCCGACCGCCCCGGAGCCCGCGCCGGAGCCCGCGCCGGAGCCCGACGCGCCCGCAGACGACGCCGCGATGGTCGCCGAGGCCGACACCCCGGACGCCGAGGAGCCGCGCCGCCGGGGCTTCTGGCCCTTCAGCCGGCGCGACCCGACGCCCGAGCCCGCACCCGACACCGCGCTGGCCGCCCTGCCCGATGACGACGGGGTCGAGCAGACCGCGCTCGCCCCGCTGCCCGACGCCGCACCGGACCCCGCCGCCGCGCCGGCGCAGCCCGCCATCGCGCGCGGTTTCGTGCAGCTTGGCATCTTCAGCGTCGAAGCCAACGCCGAGGGCGCCGCGCGCATGGTCCGCGACGCAGGCCTGCAGGCGCAGATCCGCCCGGGCGAGAGCCAGGGCAACCGCTTCTGGCGGGTGATCGTGGGCCCCGCCGCCTCGACCGCCGAGCGCGACCGCGTCTTGTCGCAGGTGCAGGCGCTGGGCTTCGACGACGCATATGTGGTGTCGCGCTGAGCAGGCGCGCCATGCAGAGGACGGAAAACGCGATGATCCGAAAGCTGTTCGAACGGGGCGCCCTGATGGTCTGCGCGGCGCTGGTGGCGCTCGCCCTGCCCGCGCGCGCCGACACCGGCTTCGATACCCGCGCGACGGCGGCGTATGTGCTGGACCTGAACTCGGGCACGGTGCTGCTGGACAAGGCGGCGGACCTGCCGCTGCCGCCGGCGTCGATGTCCAAGCTGATGACGCTGGTGATGCTGTTCGAGGCGATCGAAGACGGGCGGATGACGCTCGAGACGCCGTTCACGGTGTCCGAACGCGCCTACCGCATGGGCGGCTCGCGGATGTTCCTGGAGCCCCGCCACCGCCCCACCGCCGAGGACCTGATCCGGGGCATCGCGGTGCTGTCGGGCAACGACGCCACCGTGGTGGTGGCCGAGGGCCTGGCCGGGACCGAGGAAGCCTTTGCCACCATGGCCACCCGCCGCGCGCGCGAGCTGGGGATGGAGAACACCACGATTGCCAACTCCTCGGGTTGGCCGCACCCGCAGCACCGCATGTCGATGCGCGATCTGGTGATCCTGGCCGAGCACATGATCGAGGAATTCCCCGACTTCTACCCCTATCTGTCCGAACGCAGCTTCACCTGGAACGACATCACGCAGGACAATCGCGTGCCGCTGCTGGGTGCGGGCGTGGGGCTGGACGGGCTCAAGACCGGCTTCACCTCGGAGGCGGGCTACAGCCTGACCGGCTCGGCGCAGCAGGGCGACCGGCGCATCATCTTCGCGTTCTCGGGGCTGGGCAGCGAACGCGAGCGCGTCGAGGAAGCCGAGCGCATCATCAACTGGGCGTTTCGGCAGTTCACCGAGACCACGCTTGCGCGCGAGGGCCAGCAACTGGCCGAGGCGCCGGTCTGGATGGGCGAGGCGCGCAGCGTGCCGCTGGTCGCGCCGAAGGATCTGCGCGTCCTGATCCCCGCCATCGCGCAGCGCAGCCTCGATGCGCGCGTGGTCTACGACACCCCCCTGCCCGCGCCCATCGCCGCCGGCGACCAAGTGGCCGAGCTGGTCATCACCGTGCCCGACATGGAGGACCGCCGCCTGCCGCTGGTCGCGGGCGAGAGCGTCGCCGAAGGCCCCTTCACCACGCGGCTGATGGCGGCCGCCGAGGTGCTGTTGCGCGAGCTGCGCGCGGCGCGCGACGGCGCCACCGACGCCGAGTGAGCATGACCGCACCGCCAGCCGCCACGACCGGGCATTTCATCAGCCTCGAAGGGATCGACGGGTCGGGCAAGTCCACGCAGGCGCAGCGGCTCGCCGACACCCTGCGCGCCGAGGGCCACGACGTGGTGCTGACGCGCGAGCCCGGCGGTGCACCAGGGGCCGAGGCGATCCGCGAGCTGCTGGTCACCGGCGACGGCGCGCGCTGGTCGGCGGTGGCGGAACTGCTGCTGTTCAACGCCGCCCGGCGCGACCATCTGGAAAACACCATCTGGCCCGCGCTGGCCGCGGGCCGCGTCGTGGTCTGCGACCGCTTCGCCGATTCGACCCGTGTCTATCAGGGCGTGGCGCGCGCGCCGCTCGGCGATCTGGTGGAACGCCTGCACCGGCTGGTGATCGGCACCGACCCAGACCTGACGGTGATCATCGACACCGACCCCGAAACCGCGCTTGCCCGCGGCAGGGCGCGCGGCGGGACCGAGGACCGGTTCGAGCGCTTCGGCCTGCCCTTCCAGCAGGCGCTGCGCGACGGGTTCGCGACCCTCGCGCGCGACAACCCCGACCGCTGCCGTATCGTCGACGGCAATCGCGCCCCCGACGCGGTGGCCGCCGATGTCGCCGCGCTGGCCGCGGCGGCGCTTGGGCCGGGCAACGCGGCATGAGCACGCCCGACGACCTGCCCGAACCCGACCGGCTGGAGGGCGCTCCCCACCCCCGCGCCGCGGCACAGCTTCACGGCCACGCCAGCGCCGAGGCCGCGTTTCTGGAGGCGTTCAACGCCGGGCGGCTGCACCACGGCTGGCTGATCGGCGGGCCGCGCGGCATCGGCAAGGCGACGCTTGCGTGGCGGATGGCGCGCTTCCTGCTGGCACAGCCCGCGCCCGGCGCGGGGTTGTTCGCCGCACCTGAGCCCGAAACGCTGGACCTGCCCGCCGATCACCCCGTCGGCGCGCGGCTGCGCGCCACCGGCACCGACCCCGGGCTGATGGTGATCCGCCGCGGCTGGGACGAGAAGACCAGGCGCCTGCGCGCCGTCATCACGGTCGAGGAAACGCGCCGCCTGCAACGGTTCTTCGCGATGTCGTCCTCGGATGGTGGCTGGCGCGTGGTGATCGTCGATGCCGCCGACGAGATGAACCTGAACGCCGCCAACGCGCTCCTGAAATCGCTCGAGGAACCGCCCGCGCGCGCGGTGCTGCTGCTGGTCGCGCACCAGCCTTCGGCGCTGCTGCCGACGGTGCGCTCGCGCTGCCGGGCGCTGCCGCTGGCGCCGCTGGGCGCGGGCGATCTGGCCGCCGCGCTGGCGCAGGCGGGCGTCGCGCCGGGCGATGACCCGGCCGCGCTGGCGGAGCTCGCCGGCGGCTCGGTCGGCGCGGCGATCCGGCTGCTCGAGGCGGGGGGGCTTGCGCTCTACGCCGAGCTGGTGGCGCTGTTCGGCGCCGCGCCGGGGATCGACCGCGCGGCCGCGCACCGGCTGGCCGACCGCGCCGCCGCGCGCGGGGCCGAGGACCGGTTCGACCTGACCGTGGCGCTGACCGAGCTGTTCCTGACCCGCGCCGCACGCGCCGGCGTCACCGGCCCCCCGGCGGTCGAGGCCGCGCCGGGCGAGCACGCGGCGCTCGCCCGGCTGTCCCCCAACGCCGCCGCCGCGCGCGCCTGGGCCACCGCGCAGGCCGAGATCCCGGCCCGCGCGCGGCAGGCCCGCGCGGTCAACCTTGACCCTTCGGCGATCGTGCTTGATATGGTCCTGCGGGTCGACACCACCGCCCGCGACATCCGCTAAGCCGCGGCGCAAGGAGTTGCATGAGCCCCACCCCGCCCGATCTTGTCGACAGCCACTGCCATCTGGACTTCCCCCAGCTTGCCGAAGACCTCGACGCGGTGATCGCGCGCGCCCGCGCGGCGGGCGTGACGCGGATGCTGACCATCTGCACCAGGCTGCGCAACGAACCGCAGGTCCGCGCGCTGGCCGAGGCGCATGACGGCATCTTCTACGCCGCCGGCACCCACCCGATGAGCGTGGCCGAAGAGCCCATGGCCACGGTGGAGGACCTTGTCGCGCTCGCCGCGCACCCGAAATTCGTGGGCATCGGCGAAACCGGGCTGGACTATCACTACACCGCCGACAGCGCCGCCGCCCAGCGCGACAGCCTGCGCGTGCATATCGAGGCCGCGCGCCGCACGGGCCTGCCGCTGATCATCCACGCGCGCGACGCCGATGACGACATGGCGCGCATCCTGTCCGACGAACACCGCGCGGGCGCGTTCG
>PUOA01000128.1 GCA_003551925.1 Paracoccaceae bacterium | reverse complement strand
GCACGCCCCATGAGTGCGAGGTGCAGATGCATGGAAAGCTCCAATTCTGATCGGTGTTTTGTTGTGAGCCCAAGGTAACTGCCCCAATCCCGCGCTTTTAGCCCGTGCGTTCGAATGCTATCTTTCAGAAATGAATGACCTGGATTGGAACGACCTGCGCCTCTTCTGCCATGTCGCCCGCGAAGGCACGCTCGCCGGTGCCGCGGACCGCACCGGCATCAGCGCCCCCACACTTGGCCGGGCCATGCGCGCGCTCGAGGATCGGCTGGGCCGCGCGCTCTTTGCCCGCCACCGTACCGGCTACCACCTGCTGCCCGACGGGCAGGCGCTCTATGACCGCGTGCGCGGGATGGAGGCGTCGGCCCGCGCGATCGAGGACTGGCGCGAGGGGCCGCAGGCGCTGCCCATCGTCACCGTGGCCATGGGGGCGTGGATGTCGGTGTTCCTCGGCGGGCGGCTGAATGCGGTCTGGACGCCCGAGGACCGCTTTCGCCTGTGCTTCAAGACCGCCGAGGCACCCGTCGATCTGGAACGCCGCGAGGCCGATATCGCGCTGGCCCGCGATCGGCCCGGGACCGGCAATGTCGTGGCGATCCGCCTCGGCCCCTGCGCCTACGCGCCCTTCGCCGCGCGTGCGTTTGACGCGACCCGCAACAGCGCCTGGGTCGCGCTGGGCCGCGAGGTCGCCCAAACCCCGGCCGAGCGCTGGACCGACAGCGACCCCGCGCGCTGGATCACGGTCTGGGCCAATGCGCGCGGCATCCTCTATGATCTGACGGTTGGCGGGGCCGGGCGCGCCGTGCTGCCCTGTTATCTGGGCGACAGCGACCCCGACCTGATGCGCGCGGGCCCCGTGATCCCCGAGATCGCCGAGACGCTCTGGCTGATCGCCCATGCCGATGAACGCCACCGCCCGGAAGTCCGCGCCATGATCGACCGGCTGCGCGCGTTCTTCGACGAGCGCGAGGGGCTGCTGTCAGGCGCGGTGGGCGCGGCGGTCTGACCGTTGTCGCGCAGCAAGGGCGGCGCTCACGCGAAGCCAGAGAGCGGAACGCAGGCGGAGCAGACGCATCTGGCGCAGGAGCCCGAGCATCACCAGCCCGAACCAGACCCAGATCGCGGCCTGCAGGATCGGCGCGGCGGCGGGCAGAGAGGGCAGGGCGGCTGACGCTCCGAACACCGCGGTCACGCCCTTCATCGGGTGCAGCACCACGAGGTCGGCCAGCACCCAGGGGCTGCGCGGCAGCAGGCGCGTTGGCTTGCGGACGCTGACACGCCAGAGGCGTTGGCGGCGCAGCCAGTTGGTCGGGCGGGAGGGGCGCGGGCGCCGGATCACCGTCCATGGCACTTGCAGAAACGGCACGACCGGGCGGCCCTCCCAGTGCGGGGCGGCGTGCCAGAAGGGGACGGGGCCAAGCCCCTCCAACGCCAGCGTCAGCCCGTCGATCCTTGGCCCGCTGCCCTCGGTCCCCGGCCAGGGCAGGCCGTTATGGCGCGAGAGCACCAGCCGGTAGGGATCGAGCGCGCCGACATGGTGCTGTGCTGTGGTGCCAGTATCGAGGATCGGGCCGAGATAGCCCCCCTCGCGCGCGAGATTGGGGTCCACCGGCAGCCAGCCAGCACCGTCCCAGGCCTCGGCCCAGGCATGGGGCGTGGTCATCCAGGGGGCGGTGATCAGCCCGAAGACGGGGCGGGCGGGGGTGTTCTGGGCATGGCAGAGCGCGACGAAGAGGAAGGCGTATTCGCCGCAATCTCCCCAGCCGCGCGCCAGCGACGTCGCCGCGCCGCGGGCATCGCGCGGATACTTGTATCGCAGTGCGTCGGCTGCGGCCTGCGCCAGTGCAGTGATGCGCGCGCCGGGATCGCTGATACCTTCGACGCTTTGCGCTGCAAGGGCGCGCAGAGCGTCGTCAGCCACGATCATCGGCGCCGGGCCGTGATCTGCGGGGCCCGGGGGCGGCAGGTCCAGATAGGCGCCCGGAACGATGCGCTGTGTCTCCACCCGTGCGGTCACCGTGGCCTTATGCCCGCGCTCCAGCCGGATCAGGCGGCGGTGGCCAAGCGCATCGGTGATATCGCGCCCCTCCGGCGCATCCAGTTCCAGCACGCGCTGATAGCCGTCATCCGAGGGGATCGGCAGCAGCACCTCGAGCGCGTCATCCTCGGCATAGCCCCAGGGATCGAAGCGCAGCGTGATCGTGGCGGTAAAACTTGCGGGCGCGCTCATGTCTCCTCCTGTCCGGTCTGTGGTCCGCCTGCTGCCGCCACGGCCACCAGCAGCGGCACCACGCGGTCGGCCGGCACCGTGTAGCGCCCGCGCCGCTCAACGCGCAGCCAGCCGGTGGCGGTGAGTTCGCGCAGGTGGTGGTGAAGCTGGCCCGTGGTGCCCTCGCCCAATGTGTTCGCCAGTTCGGCGGTGCCGCGCGTGCCGTTCAGCACCGCCTGCAGCAGATGCAGCCGCACCGGATGGCCCAGCGCGGCGAGGGTCGGGGCAATGTCGGACCAGTCGGCGGCCAGAAGCCCCCGCGCCGGGTGCCCCATCGTCCAGTCCACGCGGGCAGGTCCCGGCAGATCGACGCTGCCCTCGAAGCGCACGCCCCCGCCCGCCGGGGCCTCGGCGCGCAGGGCGTCCAGCGGGCTGCCCGCGCCCTGCAGCTTGGCGACGGCGGCTTCCAGCGCGGCAACGCGCTCGGCAAGATCGGGGGTTTCGGGCATTGTAAGATCGCTATTTATACGCTAATACGCATAAACATATTTTATGGCGAATCTACTGTCAATGCCACCCACTGCACGCGAGGAAGCCCATGTCACAGGCGATCCTGACCGAGGATCTGAGCAAGAGCTACGGCCCCACAAGGGCGCTGGACGGCGTCAGCCTGAGCGTCCCGCGTGGGCAGGTGTTCGGGCTCTTGGGGCCGAACGGGGCGGGCAAGACGACTTTCGTGCGCGTGCTGTCCACGTTGATCCGCCCCACGGGTGGGCGGGCGCAGGTGCTGGGCCATGACGTGGCCACCGACCCCGGCGCAGTGCGGGCGCGGATCGCGCTGACCGGGCAATTCGCTTCGGTCGACGAGGATCTGACGGGCCGCGAGAACCTGATGCTGCTGGCCCGCCTCATCGGGCTGCCGGGCAACGCGGCACGGGCGCGCTGCGCGGAACTTCTCGCGGCCTTCGATCTGGAGGGCGCGGCGACCCGGCAGGTCAGCGGCTATTCGGGCGGCATGCGGCGGCGGCTGGATATCGCCGCCTCGATGATCGCGCGGCCCGAATTGCTGTTTCTGGATGAGCCGACCACAGGGCTTGACCCGCGCGCCCGGGCCGATGTCTGGGCCATCGTTCGGCGGCTGGCGCGGTCGGGGACCACGGTGTTGCTGACCACGCAATATCTGGAAGAGGCCGACCAGCTGGCCGAGCGCATCGCGGTGATCGACCATGGCCGCGTGATCGCCGAGGGCACGGCGGCGGAGCTGAAGGCGCGCGTGGGCAGCGGGGTGCTGAAGCTGACGCTGCGCGATGCGCCCGCGGCGGCCGAGGCCGCGCGCATCGCCGACCGGCTGGGGCTGGAGGCGCACGCGCAGGACGACCCGCGCCTGCTGGAGGTGCCGCTGACCGGGGCAGATGAGGCCCTGCCCCTGCTGTCGGCCCTGACCGCCGAGGGCGCGGCACCGGTCGATTTCGCCTATGGCCAGCCCAGCCTCGACGCCGTGTTCTTCGCGCTGACCGGCCACGGCGCTGAACCCGAACACGAGCCCGCACCATGAGCCCCCGCGAAACCCGTCTCGACCGGGCCCTCGGCGCAGCACCAACCGTAACCGCCGGCCCCCGCCCGCTGGCCGAGATGCTGGCCTTTGCCTGGCGCGCGATCCTGAAGATCCGCCACAACCCCGAACACGCCGTCGATGTGGTGGTGACGCCAGTGATGTTCACGGTGATCTTCACCTATCTCTTCGGCGGCGCACTGGCGGGCTCGACGGACGCTTATCTGGACTTCCTGCTGCCGGGCATTCTGGTGCAGACGGTCATGTTCACCTCGATCTACACGGGCTTCATCCTCAATCAGGACATCCAGCGCGGGGTGTTCGACCGCTTCCGCGCCATGCCGATCTGGCGGCCCGCGCCGATTGCCGGGGCGATCCTGGGCGATGTGGTCCGCTACACGGTCTCGGCGGTGCTGGTGCTGGCGGTGGGGCTCGTCATGGGCTTCCGGATCGAAGGCGGGGCAGGGGCCTTGCTGGCCGCGTTGGTGCTCTTGAACGTGTTCGCGCTGGGGGTCGGCTGGATCTTCACCGCGCTGGCGCTTATGGTGCGCACGCCGGGCACGGTGATGACGCTGTCCTGGCTGGTGCTGATGCCGGTGACGTTCGGGTCGAACATCTATGTCGCCCCGGAGACGATGCCGGGCTGGCTGCAGGCCTTTGTCGCCGTCAACCCGGTCAGCCACATCACCACCGCCCTGCGTGGTCTGCTGGGGGGCGACCCGTCGCTGTCGGCAATCGCGCTGGCGCTGGTTACGCCCTTTGCGGTGACGGCGGTGTTCGCGCCGATCTCCATGTGGCTCTACGGGCGGGAACGGTGAGGAGATGGACAACGGCTGGGAGGCATCGGCCGGGGCCTGGCTGCGCGAACTGGGCGCGACAGGCGACTTTGCGCGCCGCGCCGTGCTGGACGCGCCGATGCTGGCGCGGGTGCGTGCGGCCCGCCCGTCCCGCGCGCTGGACATCGGCTGCGGCGAGGGGCGCTTCTGCCGGATGATGGCGGTCGAAGGTATCGTCACCACCGGTCTCGACCCCACCGAGCGGCTGCTGGCCGAGGCCAGGGCCCGCCATCCCGAAGGTCATTATGTGCGCGGCAGGGCCGAGGCGCTTCCCTTCCCGGATGCCGGGTTCGACCTTGTGGTCAGCTACCTCAGCCTCATCGACATCGACGACACCGAGCAGGCCGTGGCCGAGATGGTGCGGGTCCTGCAGCCCGGCGGACGCCTGCTGGTCGCAAACCTGAGCGGCATCGCCTCGGCCGGGGTCGCGCCCGGCTGGGCCGAGACGGCCGACGGTCGCACCGGCTGGCTGATCGACCGGTATTTCGAGGCGCGCGCCGACTGGGTGGAGTGGCGCGGCGTCCGGATCCGCAACTGGCACCGTCCGCTTGCCGACTACATGACGGCGTTCCTGCGCCATGGCCTGACTTTGCGCCACTTCGAGGAGCCAAGACCCGCCGGGGAGACCGACGCCAGGTCCACCCGGTATCGCGGCATCCCGATGTTCGTGATTCTGGAATGGGGGAAGCCATGAGTCCGCACTTGGCGTCACGGGCCACACTGCGCCTGCCATGCCGCCGAAAGCGGGGGCAAGGCCGCTTGGCCCGGCAACGCTGGGGCTGGCCCAAGGAATCTGCTCTATGCTGATCCGTCGCTGCGTCCTCGAGGGCATTCGCGCAGGTCGCATCAGCCTTGCCTTTCGTCGCTGGAAGCGGCCCACTGTGCGCACGGGCGGCACGCTCAGGACGGCGGTCGGGGTGCTGCAGATCGAGGCCTTGGACGCGGTTGACCCTGCGGCCATCACCGACGCTGACGCGCGGGCCGCTGGATACCCCGACCGCGCCGCGCTCATGGCCGAACTCGACCGCGCCGGCACGCTCTACCGCATCGCCCTGCGTTGGGCGAGCGAGGACCCGCGCCGCGCCCTGGCCGCGACCGCGCCCGATGCGCGCGAGACCGAAGCCATCCGTGAACGCCTGAACCGGATGGATGCCCGCAGCCCGGACGGCCCGTGGACCGCCAGCGCCCTGCGCCTGATCGCCGCGCAGCCCGAGGTGCCGGCCGCCGATCTGGCCGCGCAGGCGGGGCAGGCGCGCGACCCGTTCAAGACCCGGGTACGACGTTTGAAGGCGCTCGGCCTGACCGAAAGCCTCGGCACCGGCTACCGTTTGAGCCCCCGCGGGCAAGTGGTGCTGGCCGCGCTGGAAGGCCGCGCGCACAGCAAGGACGGTCAGGACTGACGTTCCGCGATAGGATAGCTTGCATATGTGCAATGTCGGAACGGGGCCAGATGCCAAAGGATATCGTCAGAACCGCGCTGTGGCGGATCGAGACAGCGGGCGAGCAACCGCTCTCGGTGGCCGAGATCGCAAAGGCTGCCGGGGTCTCGGTGTTTCACCTCACCCGAAGCTTCGCCGCAATCACCTGCATCCCGCCCGCGCGCTACCTCCGGATGCGCCGCCTGACTCAGGCCGCGCATCGGCTCGCCCGGGGCGGCGAACCCATCGTCGAGATCGCGCTCGGCGCTGGCTATGGCAGCCAAGAGGCCTTTACGCGCGCATTCTCCACTGCCTTTGGCGTCACCCCCGCCGCGGTCGGCAGGGGCGCGCCGATCCCGCCACATCTTCTGCAGGAGAGCATCACCATGCCGAATACCGACAACACTACCCGCCTTACGCCGCCGCGCTTCGAGACCATGGAGGCGCGGCAGATCATCGGGCTGTCCACGCGCTACAGTTTCGAGACAAATGGCGGTATCCCG
>PUOA01000271.1 GCA_003551925.1 Paracoccaceae bacterium | reverse complement strand
GCCGCGGGTCAGCGCCTCGATCTCCTCGCGCACGGCCTCGTCGGTGAGCTGGTCGAACCGCGTCAGCGCCAGCGGGTGCACCTTGATCGCGTTCGAGATCACGAATTCCATCCGCGCCAGCCCCACGCCCTCGGCCGGCAGCCGCCACCACCGGAACGCCGCGGCCGGGTTGGCAAGGTTGAGCATGATGTTGGTGCGCGTCTCGGGCGCGGCGTCGAGGTTGATCTCCTCGACCGAGTAGTCCGAGGTGCCATCATAGACGATCCCCTCGTCGCCCTCGGCGCAGGACACGGTGACCACCTGCTCGTCATGCAGCAGTTCGGTCGCGTTGCCGCAGCCCACGATCGCCGGCAGGCCCAGTTCGCGGCTGACGATGGCCGCGTGCGAGGTCCGCCCCCCGCTGTCGGTGACGATCGCCGCGGCGCGTTTCATGATCGGCACCCAGTCGGGGTCGGTGATCGTGGTGACCAGGATCGCGCCGTCGCGAAACTTGTCGATGTCCGCCACGGTTTCGATCAGGCACACCGGGGCGCTGACCACCGCGCCGCCGACGCTGAGCCCGCGGACCACCTCGGGCCCATGTTCGTGGACGGTGTAGCTGAGCATCTTGCCGGCCTCGGCGCGCGACTGCACGGTCTCGGGGCGGGCCTGCACGATGTACAGCTTTCCGGTGTCGCCGTCGCGCGCCCATTCCATGTCCATCGGGCAACCGTAGTGATCCTCGATCACGCAGGCTTGGCGGGCGAGTTCCAGGATCTCGTCCTCGGACAGCACGAAGCGGCCGCGCTCGGCGCGCGATGTCGGCACGTTGCGCGTCTCGCCGCCCTCGGCGCCGGCATAGATCATCTTGCGCTCCTTGGCGCCCAGCGTGCGGTGCACGATGGGTTTCAGCGCGCGGTCCTTCAGCAGCGGCTTGAACACCTGGTATTCGTCGGGGCTGACCGACCCCTGCACCACGTTTTCGCCCAGCCCCCAGGCGGCGTTGATCAGCACCAGCTTGTCGAACCCGGTTTCGGTGTCGAGCGAGAACATCACCCCCGCGCCCCCGGTGTCGGCGCGCACCATCATCTGCACGCCCACCGACAGCGCCACCTGGTCATGCTCGAACCCGTTGAGCCGGCGGTAGGTGATCGCGCGGTCGGTGAACAGCGACGCATAGCAGCGCCGGCAGGTGGCCAGCAGCGCGGTCTCGCCGCGCACGTTGAGATAGGTCTCCTGCTGTCCGGCGAAGCTCGCTTCGGGCAGATCCTCGGCCGTGGCCGAGGACCGCACGGCGACCGACGGCGTCTCCTGCCCCACGCGGCGGCCGAGTTCGCGGTAGCTCTCCACGATCGCGTCGGCCAGATCCTGCGGCCAGTGCCCGGCCACGATCGCCTTGCGCACCGCGGCGCCCGCCTCGGCCAGCGTGGCCCGCCCGTCCTCGAGCCGCGTCATCTGGTCGGCGATCACCTCGCCCAGGTCGTTGTGCGCGATGAAGCCGCGGAACGCGTCGGCGCTGGTGGCAAAGCCCGGCGGCACGCTGATGCCCTTGTCGGACAGCGTCTGCACCATCTCTCCGAGCGAGGCGTTCTTGCCACCGACCAGCGCGACATCCCCGCGCTTGAGCGTTTCGAACCAGATGACCTGAGGTGTTTCGGACATGGGGCATTCCCTTTCGCCAGCGTTGGCCGAAGGGTGCGGCAGGCTGTCCGGCGCTGCCTTGACCTGCATCAATGCGGTATCTCGCGCGCAGGTTTATCGTCTGATGCACGCGGTGCGGCCTTCCACGCGGCCTTCCACGGTGCGCCGCGTCCGCCGGATGCGAGGGGTAGGTCCGGCAGCGCAGGCCCGGTCGCCGCTTCGGCAACCGGGCCTTTGCATGCGTCGGCGCCGAGCTTTTTCGCGCCTCAGCGCGGCGCCTGCGCGCGGTCGTGCAGCGTGTAGTCGCGCCGGATCGCGTAGGCGGCGGCCTCGGTGATCGCCCCTGACAGCGCCGGGGCCGCGGTAGCCGTTTCGAGCAGCGCGCGGGCCGCGCTGCGGTCAGCCACGCTGGCCAGCGCCACGTGCCGGCCCGGGTGGTTGACGCTGTCGAACCACGACAGGCCGGGATGCGCGGCGACCGCCGTGGCATAGACCGCCACCACATGCGGCATCGCTGCGGCGCCTGCGTCGGGGGCGCGCAGCCCGGCCTCGGGGGTGTGGTGGAGCACGCGCGCGCCGACGCGGATGCGGTAATCCTCGAAATGGACGCGCCGCCCGGCCTCCTGCGAGCGGCGATGCGTCGCGTCCTGCCGCCAGCGGATGATCGCGTCCTCGCTCTCCCACAGCTGGTGCGACAGCAGCACCGCCGCGTCGTCGCGCGCGGTGTAGCGATCCAGGAATGTCAGCCCGGTGTGCCGCGCGAGCACCGGGCGCAGACGGTCCACATGCGCGAAATAGTGCTCCAGATGGCCGGGATGGGGGCGGACCTCGAAGAACAGCGCGTGCATGCCTGTCCCCTACCGTGCCGCCCAGCCGGCGGCCGCGTCGGCCAGCACGCGCAGTCCGGTGGCCAGGTCGGCGCGGCGCGTGTCCTCGTCCGGGTTGTGGCTGATCCCGCCGATCGACGGGACGAACAGCATCGCCGCCGGCAGCCGCGCGGCGACGTTGCACGCGTCATGCAGCGCCCCCGAGGGCATCTGCCGCCACGCATCCGGGGCCTGCGCCTGCGCCGCGCGGGCCAGCAGCGCCACCAGCGCCGCGTCCATCGGCGTGGGGTCGAGCGACAGGCCCGGCGTGGCCTCGACCGTCAGCCCGGCGTCTGCCGCGACGGCCCGCGCGCAGTCGGCGGCGGCGGCGTGCATCGCGTCCAGCCGGGCCGGGTCGGAGTCGCGCATCTGCACCGACACGCTGGCCTGCCCCGGCACGACCGATGGCGCGTTCGGCGTCACGGTGATCCGCCCCAGCGTCCAGACGCTGCGCGCATCGACCAGCGGGGCAAGCGCGGCGTTGAGCGCGGGGATGTAGCGGCCCAGCCCCTGCACGGCATCGCGGCGCAGCGGCATCGGCGTGGTCCCGGCGTGGTTGGCCTGCCCGGTGAAGGTGATCGTCCAGGACCGCACGCCGACGATCGCGTCCACCACCCCGATCGCCTGTCCGGCGGTGTCGAGCGCGGGGCCCTGTTCGATATGCGGCTCGATATAGGCGGCGAAGGCGTCGGGCGGGGGCGCATCGCTGACGGGGGCGATCTCGGCGGCGGCGCGGCGTGCCTGGGCAAAGGAGACGCCGTCGCCATCGGTCTGCGCGTCGGCGTCGGCCATGCTCATGGCGCCCGACCACACGGCACTGCCGGCGACCCCGCCGAAGCGGCCTTCCTCGTCCTGAAACGACACCACCGCCACCCGGGGCGCGCCGGATGCGCGCGCCGCGCGCGCCAGCTCCAGCCCCGCGATCACGCCATAGGCGCCGTCAAGCCACCCGCCCAGCGGCTGCGTGTCGCTGTGCGAGCCGACCAGCAGGCACGGCCCGTCCCCCGGCGGCACCCCGAAGACGTTGCCGCACGCATCCACAACCGGCTGCAGCCCCGCCGCGACGATCTGCTGGACCAGCCAGCGCCGCGCGGCGATGTCGGCGGCACTGAACGCCATGCGCGCCACACCGGTCCCCTGCGCGCCGATGCCGCGCAGATGGTCCAGATCGCGCAGCATCCGGTCGGGGTCTATGGGCAGCGGAGTCATCACGCGCCGACCGGGCGCTCAGTCAGCCGCCGGATCGGGCGGCGCGGCCGACGTGCGCACCCCGCGCGCGCGCCAGCGTTCAAGCTCGGCGTAGCGGTCCAGCGCCATCACGCGATAGGCGCGGTGATAGACATTGACCGAAAACAGCCGCTCCAGAACGCGGCCGCGGTTGCGCTGGCGGAACTCCAGATCCTCGGCCGCGATCTGGTCACGGATCCCGGCGCTGCGGCCGAACCGGCTGGCATGCGCCAGCAGCGGCTGGTCGGTCGTGGGAACGGCCGATGCGGTCGCCGCCGCACGCGAGCCGCCCAGCGCCACGGCGATATCGCCGCGCGGTTCGGGGTCGGCGCGATTGACCCCGCCGGGGGTCGGCTCGGGCAGCTCGGCGGTGTCGGTGGGCATTTCCAGCGGACGAGTGGGCAGGATGCCGAACTCGTCAGGCTCGCGCTCCTGCGCGGCGAGGTTCATCAGCATCGGCTGGTCCGAATCCGAACACCCCGCCAGAACCAGCAGCGACACCCCCATCGCCCCGCATACCGCTGTTGCCAGACGCATCGCGCGCGCTCCCTCGTTACGGCCCTGAGCCCTCTTTAACCGATACCGGACGGGCCGTCACGGGGTGTTCTTGCGGCCCGCAAAGACGATCAGCCCCAGCGCACCCGCGAAGATCGCCGCATCGGCCACGTTGAAGGCGTAGGGGTTCGAGAACCCGCAGCAGGTCACGTTGATGAAATCGGCCACCGCCCCGAAGCGCAGCCGGTCGATCACGTTGCCCAGCGCGCCGCCGATCATCAGCCCGCCCGCGACCTGCAGCGGGCGGTTCCACGGAGCGCTGCGCACCCACACCCACAGCCATACGCACAGCGCCAGCGCCAGCGCGATCAGCAGCCAGCGGGTAAAGCCCGGCCCGCCGCCGAACAGGCCGAAATTGATGCCGGTGTTCCACGCCATCGAGAAATTCAGGTAGGGTGGCCAGATCTCGATGAACAGCCGCTGCGGCAGCGCCATGCGTTCGATCACCCACCATTTGCTGGCCTGATCGGCGATCAGCGCGGTGGCGAGGGTTCCGACAAGCAGCCGCATGTCAGTGCCGGAAATGGCGCTGGCCGGTGAACACCATCGCCAGCCCCGCCGCGTTGGCCGCCGCGATCACCGCGTCGTCGCGCATCGCGCCGCCGGGCTGGATCACGGCGCGGGCGCCGGCCTCGGCCAGCGCCTCGACCCCGTCGGGGAAGGGGAAGAACGCATCCGAGGCGACGACGGCGCCGCGCGTCGGCGCTTGTGGCAGTCCCAGCGCCGCGGCCATGTCGGCGGCCTTGCGCGCGGCGATGCGGGTCGAATCGATCCGGCTCATCTGGCCTGCGCCGATGCCGACCGTGGCCTGATCCTTCGCGAACACGATGGCGTTCGATTTCACGTGCTTGGCCACGCGCCATGCGAACAGCAGGTCGGCCAGTTCGGCCTCGGTCGGCGCGCGGTCGGTGACGACGCGCAGATCCGCCGCGTCGATCATGGCGCGGTCGGCGTCCTGCATCAGGAACCCGCCGGCCACCTGCTTGATCGACTGGCGCGGCGCGCGCGGGTTGGGCAGCCCGCGCGTGCTCAGCAGCCGCAGGTTGGGCTTGGTGGCGAAATGCGCGATCGCGTCCTCGTCGGCGCCGGGGGCGATCACCACTTCGGTGAAGATGCCGGTGATCGCGCGCGCGGTGGCAAGGTCCAGCTTCATGTTCAGCGCCACGATCCCGCCATAGGCCGAGGTCCGGTCGCAGTCGAAGGCCCGCGCATAGGCCTCGGCCAGCGTGGCGCCGCGCGCGACGCCGCAGGGATTGGCGTGCTTGATGATGGCGCAGGCCGGCCCGCCCGCAGGCAGGAACTCGGCCACCATCTCGAACGCGGCGTCGGTGTCATGCAGGTTGTTCCACGACAGCTCCTTGCCCTGGTGCTGGGTGGCGCTGGCCACGCCGGGGCGGTCCGAGCCGTCGCGGTAGAAGGCCGCGCGCTGGTGCGGGTTCTCGCCGTAGCGCAGCGTCTGGGCCAGCCGGCCGGCAATGGCGCGGTGGCGCGGGGCGGCGATGTCCTGCGCCTCGGCCATCCAGCCCGAGACGGCGGCGTCATAGGCGGCGGTGCGCGCGAAGGCCGCCTGCGCAAGGCGCGCGCGAGACGCAAGCGTGGTGCCGCCGTGGGCGTCCAGTTCGGCGATCAGCGCGTCGTAATCGGCGGGGTCGGTGAGCACGGTCACGAAGCGGTGGTTCTTGGCCGCGGCGCGAATCATCGCCGGGCCGCCGATGTCGATATTCTCGATCACCTCGGCCGGCTCGGCACCCCGCGCGACCGTTTCCTCGAACGGGTAGAGGTTCACCACCAGCAGGTCGATCGCGCCGATCCCGTGCGCCTCCATCGCCGCGGTGTGGTCGGGCTCGTCGCGCAGCGCCAGCAGCCCGCCATGCACGCCGGGGTGCAGCGTCTTGACGCGGCCGTCCATCATTTCGGGAAACCCCGTCAGTTCCGAGACGTCGCGCACCGCGTGCCCGGCCTCGCGCAGCGCCGCCGCCGTGCCGCCCGTGGACACCAGCGCGACCCCGCGCGCGGTCAGCGCCTGCGCCAACGCGGCCAGCCCGGTCTTGTCGGAGACCGAAATCAGGGCGCGGCGGATCGGGGCGGGATCGGTCGTCATCATCGGTCCTTTGTCATCGGGTGTCGGCGCGCGGCGCAATGGGGCTGTCGTCGGATTTGGTCAGCGTCCACGCCATCTGGCTGCTATAGCCCGCGGCGGTTGCTGACAAGACGATCTGCTGCGCGGCAAGCGGGCGGGGCGCATCGGGGCACAGGTAGACCGAGGGCTCCAGCGTCAACCGCGCGTGCCCGTCATGGTGAAACACCCAGAGCTCGCCGCAGGGCAGGCGCAGCGCCACGGTGCGCGTATCGACGGCGGCGCGCACCTGCGGGTGCAGGTGAAAGCGCAGCGCGTGGCCGATCCCGCCGGCGCCTGCGCGCGCGAGCGCGGCGTCGCAGCGGCGGCGGTCGGCGTCCGACAGCGCGATCAGCGTGTCCTCGCCGCTCAGCGCGCGGCCGTCGCGGCTCAGCTCCAGCCGGCGCAGATGCGTCAGCCCGTGGCTGGCCGCGTAGCCGTCATGGCTCATCAACAGCGCGGTGAAGGACGGGGCGCGCTCGATCTCCAGGCCCACAGAGGACGGCCCGTCCACCAGCCGAGGCGGGCCGCGCCGCGCCGGCGCCATCCGCGCCGAGGACAGCGCGTCGACCGCCAGCGTCGACTGCATCGCCGTGGCGCGGCAGGCGCGTTCCCAATCCGCGCCAAAGCCCGCGCCGGGGCCGCAGCAGACCACCACCGGCCAGCGGTGCGAGGTCAGCTCGAACGCCAGCGTCGAGGCATGCGCGCGCTCAGACCCCGGCCCCATCGGCGGCGGAGCGGCGTCGGCGATCACGCTGACGCGCCCGCGCTGAAGCCGCGCATAGCCCATGGCGCGGGCGTCGGGGCGCGGCGGCTCCAGGGGCACGCGCGCCAGCAGCCGCACCAGCGCGTCCGGCTCGGGGTTGACGCCCGCGCCGTGAAACCGCGGCAGCGCGCCGTCGGCGTGGCGCAGCGCGCGCAGGCAGGCGCCACCGCGCGCCACCGCCTGATCCAGCGCGGGTTCGGGGCGGCGGTCGGCATCGGCCAGCGCGTCCGAGGCCAACGCCAGGAGGCGGAGCATGGCCTGCAGGGTCTCCGGGTTGCGGCTGGGGGTGGCGCCGGTCTCGTCGATCTGCGCGCGGCAGGCGCGGCGCAGCCCGTCGCGGGCGGGCTCCTCGAACCGCTCCAGCCCGTCAAGTTCGACCGCGGCGAGCAGGAGCGCCGTCAGCGCCTCGATCCGCGGCAGGCCGGGGGGCGCGGATTGCCAGCGCCGGGCAACGAAATTCGCATGATGGACAAGGCTGCGCATCAGCGCGGTCGTCTTGTCGGGCGCCTGCCCCGCGGTCAGGATCAGCCCGTGGCAGATGAAGCGCATCAGCCGCCGTCCGGCCAGCTGCGCGGTCCAGCCGGGGCCGCCACCGCCGCCGTGCCGCGCGATCCACGCCGCCGTGAGCGCCTGCGCGGCGTGGCGCGCGTCGCGGTCGCCCAGCGCGGCCAGATCGTCCAGCCAGCCGAAGCCGTGCAGCTCGGCCAGAAGCGGGGGTGGCGGGGCCGTTATGTCCCACAGCGCGCCGCCGGGAACCGCCTGCACCGGCACGCCGGGGCGGCGCAGTTCGCCCGCCAGCAGCGCACGGCCGCGCGCCGGGTCGCCCAGCAGCCGCGGTTCGGGGGGCGCGCGGAACGCGGCGTCGCGCCGCCCGCGCGCCGAGGTCCACGCCGCCAGCCGGTCCATCAGCCGCGTGCCGCGCCGCGCCGGAGGGGCCGTGGCCGGGCTCATTGCGCGCCCTCGAGCCGCGCCATGAAGAACCCGTCGATCCCGCCATGTTCAGGCCAGAAATCGGGGCGCGTGCGCAGCCCGCCCGCCGGCGCGGCCCAGTCCGGCGGGGCGCCTGCGGGCTGCGCGGGGTCAATGCGCAGCCCGGCAAGCTGCGCCTCGCCCTCGGCGGGCAGGACCGAGCAGGTGCAATAGACCACCCGCCCGCCGGGGCGCAGCAGGCCCGCGCCGGGATCAAGCACCCGCGCCAGAAGCTTCGCCTGCAGCGCCGTGAGCGTCGACAACTCGGCCGGGCCGCGCAGATGCGGCATGTCCGGGTGGCGCCGGATCGTCCCCGAGGCCGAGCACGGCGCGTCCAGCAACACCGCGTCGAACGGCGCGGGCGGGCGCCACTCCAGCGCGTCGGCGACCACCCGCTCGGCCGCAAGCCCGGTGCGGTCAAGGTTGGTGCGCAACCGCGCCATCCGCGCCTCGGAGATGTCGAGCGCGGTGACCTCGGCCCCCGCGGCGGCAAGCTGCAGCGTCTTGCCGCCCGGTGCCGCGCACAGGTCCAGCACCCGCTCGCCCGGGCGCGGGTCCAGCAGGCGGGCGGGCAGCGCGGCGGCGGCGTCCTGCACCCACCATGCGCCCTCGGCGTAGCCCGGCAGCGCGCTGACCGCGCGGCGATCGTCGGCCGGCAGGCGCAGGCTGCCGGTGGGCAGCACCGCGGCGCCGAGCCGCGCGGCCCACTCCCCGGCCCCCGCCGGGTCGCGCAGCGTCAGGTCCAGCGGCGCGCCGCGTGCATGCGCCGCCTCCATCGCCGCCACGGCGGGCGCGCCCCAGGCATCGCACAGGGGCGCGCGCAGCCAGTCGGGCAGCGCGGTGGGCGGGCGCGCGGCCCAGTCGGCCCGGTCCTCGGCCGCGACCTTGCGCAGCACCGCGTTCACCAGCCCCGCCAGCGCCGCGCTGCCGCGCCCTGCCCGCGCCAGCCGCACCGCAGCGTTGACCACGCCATGCGCGGGGGCGTCGAAGACGCGCATCTCGGTCACCGCAAGGCGCAGCAGTGCGTGCACCGGCGCGGGGGGGGGCTTGCGCAGAAACGGGCGCAGCGTGGCGTCGGCGGGGCCCAGATGGCGCAGCGTCGCGGAGGCGAGCCGCAGCGCGCGCGCCTGATCGGGCGGGCCCAGCCGCGCCAGCGGGCCGGCACGGTCGGCGCGCTGCTCGGCGAGCGTGCGGCGGTCCTGCAACACGCCCAGCACCAGCGCGAGCGCCGCGCTGCGCGCATCGGTGGGCGCGCCTGCGCGCCGCGGCGGGGGGGTGGCGGCGCGTCTGCCGCCGGTGCTGCGCGCCCTGTCGGCCATGCCGGTTCCGGTTGTCCTGCTGCTGTGAGGGCCTTATATCGCACGGGCGCAACCGCGAAGGAAGCCCGCATGACCGACGATCCCGCGCAGCCCGACGCCGATCTTCCCCCCGCCGCCCGCCGCGCGCTGGCCGAGGCCGAAGAACGCCGCCGCCGTGCCGAGGCCGAGGCCGAGGCCAATGCCGCGCCCTCTGCCCCGCGCGAGTTGGGAGGGCGCAACGGCCCCGAACCGGTCCGCTATGGCGACTGGGAACGCAAGGGCATCGCCTACGATTTCTGACCCCGGCTTGACGCCGCCGCCGCAAGCGGGAAACTCGGCACCGCAGAGGGGCGAAACCGAGGACTGCAATGATCCTGTGCGCGGGCGAAAACCTGATCGACATGATCCAGACCGCCGAGGCGGGCGGGAGCGCGCCCGAATTCCGCGCGCTCATCGGCGGCTCGCCCTACAACACGGCCCGCGCGTTGGGGCGGCTGCGGGCGCCGGTGGGCTACATCACGCCGCTGTCCACGGACCGCATGGGCGCGCTTCTGGCGGCGGCGCTCGAAGGCGACGGCGTCGCGCTGCTGGGCGGGCGCAGCGACCGGCCCAGCTCGCTCGCGCTGGTGGCGCTGGAGAACGGCCAGCCGCGATACCAGTTCTACCGCGACGGCGTGGCCGACCGGGACATCAGCCTTGACGCCCTGCGCGCCGCGCTGCCCGCTGACGCGGCGGCGCTGCATCTGGGCTCGCTCGCGCTGATCGGCGGCCCGGATGCCGACGCGCTGGAGGATCTGGCCCGCCACGCGAAGGACCGCGGGATGATGCTGAGCCTCGATCCCAACATCCGCCCCGCGCTGATGGACGGCGGCGGCGCCGCCTACCGCGCGCGGCTGGACCGGCTGCTGGCGCTGGCCGACGTGGTCAAGCTGAGCGACGAAGACCTGGCCTGGATCGCCCCCGGCGCGGCGCCCGAGACCGCCGCGCAGGCGCTCTTTGACACCGCGCGCCCGGCGCTGCTGGTGCTCACACGCGGGGCCGAGGGGGCGCTGGCGCTGTTCGGCGAGGGTCGCGTGGCCTGCCCCGCCGCCCCGGTGCCGGAGGTGATCGACACGGTCGGCGCGGGCGACACCTTCATGGCGGCGCTGCTGGACGGGCTGCGGGGCGCAGGCGTGCTCGTCCCCGGCGGGCTGGACGCGCTGACCGCGGACACGGTCCGCGCGCTGATCGCCCGCGCCGCGCGCGCCGCGGCCATCACCTGCGCGCGGTCGGGGTGCAACCCGCCGACGCTGGCCGAGCTTGACGCCGCGCCCTGAGCCAACCGGTTGATGCCGCGCGGCGCCGGGTTAACTGAGCCTGCACAAGGAGGCATGGACATGCACAAGCTGCTCATCATCGGGGCCAGCGGCGGGATCGGGCGCAGAACCGTCGAGCGTGCGCTCGCGGATGGCCACGCGGTGCGTGCGGTCGCGCGGCGCGCCAGCGCGATCGACATCGACGACCCGCAGCTTGAGAAATGCGATATCGATGCGACCGACGCCAAGGCGCTGCGCCCCGCGCTCGACGGCGTCAGCGTCGTGATCCAGGCGATCGGGGTCGCGCCCAGCCTGGCGCGGACGCTTCGTCCGGTGGACCTGTTTTCGAAAAGCACCGCCGCCCTGCTGCCCGAGATGGCGCGCGCGGGCCTGCGGCGGCTGGTGTCGGTCACGGGCTTCGGCGCCGGCGACAGCCGCACCGCGATGAGCTTTCTGGAGCGCACCGGCCATCGCGCGCTGCTGGGCCGCGCCTATGACGACAAGGACACGCAGGAAGCCATGATCCGCGAAAGCGATCTGGACTGGCTGATCGTGCGCCCCACGATCCTGACCAACCGCCCCGCGCGCGGCGCCTACAAGGTGCTGCTGGACCCGGCCGAGTGGCGCAACGGGCTGATCGCGCGCGCCGATGTCGCCGATTTCCTGGTGCGCGAGGCAGTCACGCCGCGCCACAGCCGCACCACGCCGGTGCTGACCAACTGAGCCCGCGCGCTCAGCTCCGCCCGGCGGCGCGGTCGACCCAGGCGTAGAAGATCCCCGCCGCGATGATGAACGCGCCGATCACCGCGGTGCGCCAGATCGACGGCACGCCGATCTGGATCAGCACGCTGCCCACCAGCGTGATCAGCAGCACCCCCGAGATCGTGCCGCCAACCGTGCCGGTGCCGCCGGTGATCCGCGCGCCGCCGATCACCACCGCGGCGATCACCGTCAGCTCGTTCCCGGCCAGATCGAAGGGGTTCGCAAGCCGGTTCGACACCACGTGCAGGATCCCCGCCAGCCCCGCCAGCGCCCCCGCCCAGGCGAAGGCGAACACGCGCACCCGCGCCACGTTGAAGCCCAGCCGGGCGGCGATCTCGGGGCGCGCGCCGGTGGCGTAGACCGCCCGCCCGATCAGGGTCTTGTTGAGCATCAGCCAGCTGACCACCGCGGCGGCCGCGAACACCAGGAAATAGGCCGGAACGCGCACGCGCTGGCCGTCAGCGTTCACACCCTGCACCAGCGTCAGATCGTTGAACGCCGACATCGAGGCGGGGATGTTCATCACCAGCGAGGTGCCGATGAAGGTCAGCAGAAAGCCCCGGAACGCGTATTGCGTGGCGATGGTGATGATCAGCGCCGGCGCGCGCAACAGGTTCACCAGAACGCCGTTGATGACCCCCAGCAGGCACCCGCCCACCAGCCCCGCCACCAGAATCGGCGCCATCGGCATGTCGGGGGCGTGATCGATCACGTAGCGGGTGATCACATACATCACCAGCGCCCCGATCGCGGTGAAGGACACGTCCAACCCCCCCGAGGACAGCACCACCATAACCCCCAGCGCGAACAACCCCGTCACCACCGACGCGCGCAGCAGGTCATAGACGTTGCCGATCTGCAGAAAGGCGGGGTTGATCATCGCCACCAGCGCGCAGGTCAGCAGCAACAGCCCCAGCGGAAACGCCGACGGATGCGCCGCCACCCATTCGGCGAAGCGCTGCGTGCCGGGGGTGGCGATGCCGCCCTCGCCGGATGTGGCGCGGGTGTCCGCTGTGCTCATGCCGGCACCTCCGTGGCATCGAAAATCCCGCCGATGGCGGCGTAAAGCATCTGCGGCTCGGCGGTGGCGCCGTCGAAGACCTGCGCAAGCCGCCCGTCCTGCATCACCGCGATGCGGTCGCAGTTCTGGATCAGTTCGGGGATGTCGTCGCTGACGATGATCACGCTCATTCCGGCCTCGGCCTGCGCCTGGATGATGCGAAAGATCGTGTCCTTGGAGCCCACATCGACGCCGACGGTGGGGCCGTGCAGGATCAGCACGCGCGGTTCGCGCGCCAGCCAGCGCCCGATGAGCACGCGCTGCTGATTGCCCCCCGACAGCGACGACACCGGCGCGCCGACATCGGGCGCGACGATCCGCAGTTGCTTCACCATCCGCCGCGCCAGCGCCCGCGCGCGGGTGGGACTGATCACGCCCAGCGCGCCGCGCAGCCGCCCCAGCACCGCGGTGGTGACGTTGTCGGTGATCGATTTCTCCAGAAACAGCCCCTCTTCGAGCCGGTCTTCGGGGACATAGGCGATCCCGGCGGCCACTGCCTCGGCAGTGCCGGAGAGGCGCACCGGCGCGCCGTCCAGCGTCACCGTGCCGGCCTGCGGCGGGTCCAGCCCGGCCAGCCCCAGCGCAAGCTCGTTGCGCCCGGAATCGAGCAGCCCGGTGATCCCGAGGATCTCGCCCGGGGCCAGGTCGAAGGCGATGTCGTCGTAGCTGCCCGCGCGCGCAAGGCCCCGCACCGTCAGCCGCGGCGGAGCGTCGGCGTCGGGCTTGTGCGCCTCGGCGCGATAGCGCGACTGGTCGAGCCGGCGGTTGGTCATCAGCTCGGCGACATGGCCCAGATCGGCGGTCTGCATGTCCAGTTCGGCGACGAAGGCGCCGTCGCGCATCACGATCCCGGTGCCGCCGATCTCCTTGGCTTCCTCGAGCTTGTGGGTGACGAACAGCAGCGCCGTGCCGTCGGCCTGCAGATCGCGGATCACGCGGATCAGATGGGCGACCTCGCGGCGGGTCAGCGCGGTGGTGGGTTCGTCCATGATCACCAGCCGCGCGCGGGCGGCGACGGCGCGGGCGATGGCGATCAGCTGGCGCGTGGCGATGGGCAGTTGATCGACGCTGCGGCCCAGAAACGCCGCGTCACCGGGCAGGCCGACCACGCGCAGCGCATCGCGCGCCAGCGCGCGCATCTGCCCCCAGTCGAGCCGCGCCAGCAGCCGCCCGCGCGTGGCGACAAGCTGCCGGGTCAGCGCGACGTTTTCCGCCACGGTCAGGTTCGGCAGCAACGAGAAATCCTGATACACGGTCTCGATCCCCGCATCCTGCGCGGCGATGGGATCGAGCGTTGGGCGCGGGGTGCCGTTGATCAGCACCTCGCCGCTGGTCGCGGGCTGCGCGCCCGAGATGATCTTGATCAGCGTGCTCTTGCCGCAGCCGTTTTCGCCCAGCAGGTGATACAGCCCGCCGCTGCGCAGCGACAGGTCCACCCCGCGCAGCGCCTGCACGCCGCCGAAGCGCCTGGTCAGCGCGCGGGTTTCCAGAAAGACCTCGGCGGGGGTGTCACGCGGCATGGGGGCTCCGATGGCCGTGGCGCGACAGCGATGCGCGCGGCACCGCTGTCGCAGGTTCATGGGGAAGGCGTGCGCCGTGCGACCCGCTCAGAACGGGAAGTCGTTCCAGTTCGAGGCGTCGACATCCACCCAGGCCTGCCCGCGCACGATGATCCCGTCGCCGGGGCCGTCGGTGACCGACACCGACTCGTAGCCCGGCACGCCCAGATCCATGCCGTCGGTGACCTCTTCGCCGTTGAGCGCCAGCTCCACCAGCCGGTTCATCACGAAGCCCGCATCCTTGGGGTCCCAGAACGCGATTGCCGTCACCGCGCCGGAATCGAGGAATTGTCCGGTGTCCTGCGGCAGGCCGATGCCGGTGACGCAGGTCGAGTCCTCCAGCCCGGCTTCCTCGATCGCGCGGCCGATGCCGATCACGTCGATCGCCGAGCCGCCCTGGAAGCCGCGGATGTCGGGATAGGTGCGCAGGATCTCGCGCGCCAGTTCATAGGCGTTGTTGGCGTCGTTGAACGATTCGTTGAACGGCGACACCAGTTCCATGCCGGGGTGGTTGGCTTCGGCATGCGCGATCCCGCCTTCCGCCCACTGCATGTGCGTCAGCGATCCGACCGAGCCCACGAAGGTGGTCCACTGGCCCTCGGCGCCCATGCACTCGGCCAGCTTGCTGTTCAGATGCGCGCCGAATTCGGTGTTGTCGAAGGCCTCCATGTTGATGTCGGTGTTCTCGAGCGTCTCGGCCTCGTGGGTGATCACGGTGATCCCCTGCTGGCGCGCGCGCCGCAGCACCCCTTCGAGCGTGGACGGGTCCATCGGCACGATGGCCAGCGCATCGACCCCTTGCGCCACCAGATCCTGCACGATGGCCACCTGCTGCGCGGCATCGGCGCGGCCGGGGCCGACCTGGCGGGCGTTGATCGTGTCGTTCTGCTCACCGAAGGCGACGACGCCCTCTTCCATGCGGGTGAACCAGTTCTCGCCGGTGACCTTGACGACGGTCACCACCTCGCGTGTGTCGGCGAAGACCATTGCGGGGCTGGCTGCAACCAGCGCGGCGACCGCGGTGGTGCGCATCAGTGTTTTTGCGTGTTTCATGCTTTCCTCCTCCGTGGTCTCTGTCGTCGTGGCACCTGCCGCGAGACCGGATCGGCAGACGCATCCCCCCTGTTATGCCGACGCCTCAGTCCGGCCCGTCGCGCGCCGGCCGCAGCGGCCAGTAGCCCGACAGGTCCACCCGCATCACCGCCAGGAAGGCCAGCAGCAGCACCCCCCAGGCGAAATCGCGCAGGAAATTCGACAGCGCCAGAAAGTTGAAGAAGCTGGTCAGCAGTTGCAGCGCGCAGGCCGCCAGCACCACGCAGATCACGCGGCCATGCCCGCCTTCGGGGCGCACCCCCGCCATCACCGCCACCAGGATCGCGACCAGCACGTAGGAGGTGCCGTAATCCCATTTCAGCGACGAGGTGCGCGCGGCGATGATCACCCCCGCCACCCCGGCCATCGCCCCCGCGATCATGTAGACCTTCAGCAGCAGCGCCTTGGACGGGATGCCCGCGAAGCGCGCGGCCTTGACGTTGCTGCCCATCAGGTAAAGCTGCTGGCCCGATCTGGTCAGCCGCAGCCACGCGGCGACGCACAGCGCCACGCCCAGGAACAGCCACACCGACAGCGGCATGCCGGCGACGGGCTCGTTGGCGAAATCATCCAGCTCGGGGATGAACCCCAGCGTCTGCGCCGAGCCGCCGGTCAGCGCCACCGCGATGCCGGTGAACAGCAGCTGCGTGCCCAGCGTCGCGATGATCGAGGTGACGCCCAGATACCCGATGATCACCCCGTTGACGATCCCGCCCGCCAGCCCGAACGACACCGACAGCGCCATCAGCGCCAGAAGGTAACCGGTGCCGCTGAACCCGCTGTCGCCGAAGGGCCCGAGGATCAGATACGCGCAGATCCCCGACAGGTTGGCCAGCGCGATCCCCGACAGATCGATGCCGCCGCGCCCGGCGATCATCGCCAGCGTCACCCCCAGCGCCAGGAGGCCGATCTCGGGGACCTGGCCGGCCATGGATTGCAGGTTGAAAGGTGACAGGAAGCGCGCGCCGATGATCTGATACGCCGCGATCAGGATCGCCGCGTTGATCACCACCAGTCCCAGCAACTGGATATCGGGGCGCAGGTATCGCATGGCGCTAGCGGACCATCGCGGCGACGTTGCCGCCATCGACCGTCAGCACCGCGCCGGTGGTGCGGTCGGCCTGCGCCAGATGCGCGAAGGCGCGGGCCACATCCTCGGCGCGGACCTCGCGCGCCAGCAGGTTGCCGCGCATGTAGGTATCGGCGTCGACCCCGCGCGCCGCGGCGCGCTCGGCGATCATCGCGTCGGTCATCAGCCCGGTGCGGATGCGATCGGCGTTCACCGCGTTGGCAGTGATCCCGTCCGGCCCGTGTTCAAGCGACAGCTGCCGCATCAGCGCCAGCAGCGCCGCCTTGGAAATGCCGTAGGGTCCGAACCCGTCGCCGGGGTTCAGCGCCTGCTTCGAGACGTTGAACAGCAGCGCCCCGCCCCGGCCCTGACGCTTCATGATGGCGACCGCCGCGCACGCGCAGTGGAACGCTCCGCGCAGGTTCACGTCGAGCGCGTGGTCCAGCACACCGGGGTCGAGCTCGGCCATGCGGCCCTGCAGTGCGATGCCGGCGTTCGACACCAGCACGTCCAGCCCGCCAAAGCGCGCCGCCACCTGCGCGAAGGCCTGCGCGACCGACGCGGGATCGGTCACGTCACACGCCACCGCCAGCGCGCCGACCCGCGCGGCCTCGGTCGCGTTGGTCGCGGCGTCGCGGTCGAGCATCGCGACCTCGGCGCCCAGCGCGCGGAAATGCTGCGCCGTGGCCAGCCCCAGCCCCGACGCGGCGCCGGTGACCGCGACGATCCGGCCGGCGAAGGCGGGGTAGCGGATGCTGGCAAGCTTGGCCTGCTCCAGCGACCAGTATTCGACATCGAAGGCGTCGCCCTCGGGCAGCGGAGTCCAGCTGCCCACGCGCTCGGCGGCGGTGATGGTGTTCACGGTCGCCTCGGCGATATCGGCGCAGATCGCGGCCTCCTTCGCGGTGCGCCCGATCCCGAACAGCCCCACGCCGGGCACATAGGCCACGCGCGGGTCGGGGTCGAGCATGCTCAGCGCTCCGTCAGCGGCACGATGTCTGTTGCGCTCGAAATAGGCCGCATACGCGTCGCGGAACGCGGCGATGGCCCGCGCCACGCCGTCGCGGAACGCCTCGGGGGCGGTGGCGTCGGGGGCGGGCAGGACCACACCGAAGCGCTTGATGCGGATCGAATGATCGGGGGTGACATTGCCGCGGGTGGCGTAATCGGCAAGCCCGTCGCCCGCGCAGAAGGCGGTGATCTCGTCCGAGCATCGGTGATCGAGCACCCAGCGCGCGGGGCCGCCGTCCACGCCCAACGCGCCGCGCAGCACCGCTGCGACCTCGGCCACCGGCGCGGACTGCGCGGGCAGCGCCGCCGCGCCGAAGGGCCGCGCGGGGCCGTTGTCGATCCGCCGCTGGCAACGGTCGATCATCGCCAGATGCGCCTCGTAGCTTTCGCGCGCGTCGTCATGCGCGGTGAACAGCCCGTGCTTCAGCAGCACCATGCCGTGCGGGATGCCGTTTCCCTGCAGGATCGCCTTGCAGTCGCGCGCCAGCACGAAGCCCGGCATCACATAGGGAACCACCACTGCGTCCGGGAACAGATCGCGGATGATCGCCTCGCCATCGGGCTGGTTGGTCAGCGCAATCAGCGCGTTGGCGTGCGAATGATCGACGAATTTCTCGGGCACCAGCGCGTGCAGCACCGCCTCGATCGACGGGTTGGGCGCGGTAGGGTCCAGCAGGGCGCGGCGCTGGAGGCGGACCAGATCCTCGTCCGACAGCGCGGGAAATTCGGCGATCCGGAGCAGCGCGTCCAGCCGCACCGCAGGCAGGCCGGGCGGCTCGATCTGCGCCATGTCCCAGCCCGAGCCCTTGACGCACAGGACATCGACCCGCGTGCCGTCGAAATCGGTGACCGTGGTCTTGACCGAGGTGTTGCCGCCGCCGTGCAGCACCAGTTCGGGGTCGCGGCCCAGCAGCCGGGTCGAATAGACGCGCAGCGCGACATCGCGCCCGCCGGGCGCATCGCCGTAGCGCGCGACGGCAGCATCGGCATCGGCCTGTGACCAGGCGCTGGGTTTCAGGGTCTGCAGCAACGCTTCCTCTCCCCAACAAGCGCTCCGGGCTCAAGGTTAGGAGCAAATGGCCGAGTGTGTCAATTGTCAATTCCTTCTGACTTTCGTCACCAAGTGTGAAGTATATTGCGCAATCGCCAATCGGATTGCTATGCTCGGACCGGGAGGGATCTGCGCGCACGGCGTGGCAGGCCACAGGCAACAGCACGAGGGAGGAAGCGCGATGGCCGCCAAGGTCGCATGCGTCGGGCTGACGATTCTGGATATTCTGGGCCGGCCGGTGGAGCGCATTCCCCCCGGCGGCGGGCTCGAGTTCATCGACGAGATCCGGCTGACCGTCGCCGGCACCGCGGCGGGCACGGTGATCGACATGGCCAAGCTGGGTGTGGACAGCATGCTGGTCGGCGCGGTCGGCGATGACGAAAAAGGGCGCTTCGTGCTCGCCACGCTGCGCGGCTTCGGGGTGGATGTGTCGGCGATGCAGACGGTGCCCGGGGTGCCGACCTCGGCCACGATCCTGAACGTGCGGCCCAACGGCGACCGCCCCGCGCTGCACCAGCGCGGCGCGTCGGATCACTTCACCCTGACCGACCGGCTGCTGCAGGACATCGCCGGTTGCCGGATCGTGCATGTCGGCGGCAACGGGTTGCTGCGCCGCTTCGACGGGGCGCCCACCGCGCAGCTTCTGGCCGCTGCCAAGGCCGCGGGCGCGACCACCACCTACGACCTGCTGGCCCCCGGCCCCGAGGTTCTGGCCGATCTGGAAAGCTACCTGCCCAATATCGACTATTTCATGCCCGCGATGGAGGAGGCCGCCGAGATCTGCGGCCTGTCGGACCCCGACGCGATCGCCGATTTCTTCCTGGATCGCGGGGCGGGCGCGTGCGTGTTCAAATGGGGTGCCAAGGGGTCCTTTTTCGCCACGCACAGCGAGCGCCAGCGCATCCCGGCGCTGAAGATCGACGTGGTCGACACCACCGGCTGCGGCGATGGCTATTGCGCGGGCTTCGTGTCGGGGCTGATCGACGGGCTGGCGCCGCTCGATGCCTGCGCGCGCGGCACCGCGGCGGCGGCGCTGGTGGCGACAGGGCTGGGCTCGGACGCAGGGATCGTGGACCTTGCGCATCTCGAGGCATTCAGGCAGTCAGCCGAGACGCTGGACGCGTGAGCGACGGCGCAGGCAAGCACGAGGGCGCGGGATGCGGATCAGGGGACAGGCCTCGCAGGCGCGCGAACAGAGCGGCGTCTACCACTACGACCCGATGGTCGAGGCCGCGTGGCTCTATTTCAAGGACGGCCTGCCCCAGCACGAGATCGCGCAGCGGCTGGGCGTGTCGCGGGCGAAGGTGTCGAACCTGCTGGCGGCGGCGCGCGTGGCGGGCGTTTACCGGGTGTCCTTCGACCAGGACATCTTTGACCAGATCGGTGTCGCCGAGGCGCTGAAGGAGCGCCACGGGCTGGACGCGGCGCTGGTGGTGCCCAGCACCGGGTCCTTGGCCGAGCGCCGCGCGCGCGTGGCCAGCGCCGGCGCGTGGCACCTGACCGAGGGCTTTGCCGACTGCGAACAGCTCGGCGTCTGCTGGGGTCAGACGGTGCTGGAGCTGGGCCATGCCCTCGAGCCCACCGAAACCCGCATCCGCCGGGTGTGCCAGATGGTGGGTGTCGCCCGGTCCGAGCTGTGCAAGCTCGCCGAGGCGTGCAACAGTTCGATCGCCATGAGGCTGGGCGCGGATGTGCTGCAGTTCCCGGCGCCGGGGGTGGTGTCGTCGCGCCGGCTGTTCGAGGATATCCTGGCCGAGCCGATCGTGTCCGAGCAGTTCGAGACCATGCGCGCGCTCGATGCGGCGCTGTTCGGCGTCTGCTCGATCAAGCCCGACAGTCCGTTCTTCGCCAGCGGTCTGGCGCGCGGGATCGCGCCCGAGCAGTTGCTGCACGACGGCGTTGTCGGGATCGTGGGCGGGCGGATGTTCCGCCGCGACGGCAGCCCGGTGCGGATGGAGGGCTATGACGACCGCCTTCTGGCGCTCGAGCTTGACGAGCTGCGCCGCATCCCGCGCCGCTTCGGCGTTGCCGCGGGGCTGGAGAAGGCCGACGCGATCCGCGGCGCGCTGCGGGCCGGGCTGATGACCGCGCTGGCCACCGATTTCGACACCGCCTGCGCGATCCTCAACGACGCCTGAGCGCGGCGGCGCGCAACAGCCCCGGCCCATGCGCCCGCGGCGGCGCCTCGGGGGTCCCGCCGCCCGTTATCGCTCGCCGCGCCGGTAGGGCTTCATCAACGCCTGCGGCACCCGCGCGCGGCGCGCCATCACGGCCAGCACCACGATCGCGGCGATATAGGGCGCCATCAGGAACAGCTGATAGGGAATCGCATCCTCGACCGCCGCCTGCAGGCGCAGCTGGTATGCATCAACCAGCGCGAACAGCAGCGCCCCGGTCAGCGCCCAGCCCGGCCGCCACGAGGCGAACACCACCAGCGCGATGCACACCCAGCCGCGGCCCTGGATCATCGTCGGAAAGAAGCTGTTGAACGCCGACAGCGTCAGGAACGCGCCCCCCATCGCCATCAGCGCGCTGCCGGCCATGATGCAGCCGAAGCGCACGCGGACGGGGTTGATGCCCTGCGCCTCGGCCGCGTGGGGGTTTTCGCCGGTCATGCGGATCGCCAGCCCCAGCGGGGTGCGGAACAGCACATACATCATCGCCAGCCCCACCGCGACGGCCAGATATGTGGGCGCGGTCTGGCTGGCGAGCACCGGCCCCACGAAGGGAATGTCGCCGATCGGCCCCAGTTCCACCGGCTGGAACGGGCGGATCGTGGGCGGCGAGGCCTCGAGCGGCACGGTCAGGCGGAAGATGAAATACGCCAGCGACGAGGCAAACAGCGTGATCCCCAGCCCGGTGACGTGCTGCGACAGCCCCAGCGGCACGGTCAGCACCGAATGCAACAGCCCGAACATCGCCCCCGACAGCGCCGCCACCAGCAGCCCCGTCCACAGCCCCGCGCCGTTGAACACCGCCAGCCAGCCGATCAGCGCGCCGAAGGCCATGATCCCCTCGATCCCCAGATTGAGCACGCCCGCGCGTTCGCACAGAAGCGCGCCCAGCGTGCCGAACATCAGCGGCGTGGCGATGCGCAGCACCGCCTCCCACAGCCCCTGCGAGCCAAGGATCGCGATCAGATCCATCACCAGCGCACCCTGTATTGCGTGAAGAACAGCGCCACCAGCATGGTCAGCAGCGACAGCGCGACGGTCACGTCGGCGATGAAGCTGGGCACGCCCACGGCGCGGCTCATGCCGTCGGCGCCGATGAACATCACCGCCGCGAAGCATGCCGCCGCGATCACGCCGAGCGGGTTGAGGTTCGCCAGCATCGCGATCACGATCCCCGAATAGCCGAACCCGGGCGAGATATCGGTGGTCACGTTGCCGCGCACGCCCATCACCTGGATCGCCCCCGCCAGCCCCGCCAACCCGCCCGAGATGCAGGCCACCGCCACCAGCGTGCGCCCCAGCGGCACCCCGGCGAAGCGCGCGGCACCGGCGTTGAACCCGGCGGCCTTGGACTGCAGCCCGAACACGGTGCGCGCCTGCACCAGATAGATCACCACCGCCAGCAGCAGCGCCACGATCAGCCCGGCATGCAGCCGCGTGCGCTCCATCAGCCGCGGCAGGGTGGCGTTGTCGGCGACCGGGACCGATTGCGGCCAGCCAAAGGCCAGCGGGTCGCGCAGCGGGCCTTCGACCATCATCGACACGAACAGGATGGCCACGAAGTTCAGAAGCAGCGTGGTCACCACCTCGTCGACGTTGAAGCGCTCGCGCAGGCCCAGCGCGACCAGCATCAGCGCCATGCCGCCCACGGCGCCCACCGCGAACAGCGCCGGGATCGCCACGGCCGAGGGCAGCCCGGCAGTGAGCTCCGCCCCCACCGCGGCCACGGCGATGGCGCCGATCAGGAATTGCCCCTCGCCGCCGATGTTCCACAGCCGCGCGCGAAACGCCACCGCCGCCGCCAGCCCGGTCAGGATCAGCGGCGTGGCGCGGGTGAGTGTTTCGGCAAAGGCCAGCCGCGTGCCGAAGGCGCCGATCAGGATGTGGCGATACGCCTCGATCACCGACGCGCCCGCCAGCGCGATCAGCACGCCCGACAGCGCCAGCGCCGCGGCGATCGCCAGCACCGGGGCGGCGATCATCAGCGTGGTGGAGCGGCTCTCGCGCAGTTCAAACCGCATGGCGCGCCGCCTCCGGCTGACCCCAGTCGCCGGCCATCATCAGCCCCAGCCGGCGGGCGTCGGCGTCCTCGGCCGCGATCTCGGGCGACAGCCGGCCGCCGACGATGGCGCGTATCCGGTCGGCAAGCGCGATCACCTCGTCGAGGTCTTCGGAAATCAACAGCACCGCCGCGCCCTCGGCCCGCGCCTCGAGCAGCCGGGCATGGACGGCGGCGATGGCGCCTTCGTCCAGCCCGCGTGTGGGCTGCGCGGCGATCAGCAGCTTCGGCGCGTCGATCAGGTTGCGCCCCAGGATCAGCTTCTGCACGTTCCCGCCCGACAGCAGTTGCGTGCGGTGATCGGGGCCGCCGCCGCGCACGTCGAACCCGTCGATCACCTGCGCGGTGAAGGCGCGCGCCGCGCCGCGGTCGATCACGCCTGCGCGCGAAAAGCGGCGCGCGCCGATGCGCTCGAGGGTCGCGTTTTCCCACAGCGTCAGCTCGCCCACGACGCCGTCATGGTTGCGGTCCTCGGCGATCCGGCCCACCCCCGCGCGCACCATCGCCGGCACGTCGGCGCGGGTGATGCGCCGGCCCAGCACCGTCAGTTCCCCCGACCCCGGCGCGAGTATCCCCGACATCACCTGTGCCAGCGCCGACTGCCCGTTGCCCGACACGCCGACGATGCCCAGCGTCTCGCCCGCGCGCAGGGTGAAGCTGACGCGCTCCAGCCCCGTGCCGCCCGCGCGCGGCACCGACAGGTCGCGCGCCGCAAGCACCACGTCGCCGGGGGTGGCGGGGGCGCGCACGGGCCGGGTGATGCGGCGGCCGACCATCAGCTCGGCCAACTCGTCCTTGCTGGTGTCAGCGGGGCGGCGTTCGGCGATCACGCGGCCGCGGCGCAGCACCACCACGCGGTCGGCGGCGTCCATCACCTCGTGCAGCTTGTGCGAGATGAAGATCAGCGACAGCCCCTCGCGCGCCATGCCGCGCAGGGTCTTGTAGAGGTGCCGCGCCTCGGGCGGGGTCAGCACGGCGGTGGGCTCGTCCAGAATCAGGATCCGCGCCTCGTTGTATAGCGCCTTGAGGATCTCGACGCGCTGCTGCTCGCCCACGGACAGATCCCCGAGCCGGCGATCCGGGTCGACATGCAGGCCGAACCGCTCGGCAAGATCCATCAGCTTGCGCCGCGCCGCCGCCACCCGTGACCGTGGCCGCCAGAGCGCCTCGGTCCCGGTCATCACGTTTTCGAGCACCGTCAGGTTCGCCGCGAGCGAAAAATGCTGATGCACCATGCCGACGCCCGCGTCGATGGCGGCGCGCGGCCGGCCGGGCGGCAACTCGCGGCCCTCGACCTCGACGGTGCCCGCATCGGCGCTGTAATGACCGAACAGGATGCTCATCAGCGTGGTCTTTCCCGCGCCGTTCTCGCCCAGCAGCGCCAGCACCTCGCCGCGCCCGAGTTCGAGCGAGATGCCGTCATTGGCGACGATGTCGCCAAAGCGCTTGGTTATGCCCGAAAGGCGCAGGGCAGGGGATTCGGTCACGGGACTCTCCGGCGATCAGACATGGCGCGGGCACCGGTCCGTGGCGCCCGCGAAATCGGCAGGCGCCGCGGCCGCCCGGCAGCGGGAGTGCCCGCCG
>PUOA01000344.1 GCA_003551925.1 Paracoccaceae bacterium | reverse complement strand
GTTCGCCCCGCATCACACGGCCAATCTCCGGCCCTGTCAGGGTCTCGTATTCAAGCAGGCCCTGTGCGAGGCGCTCCAGTTCGTCCCGGTTTTCGGTCAGGATACGCTTGGCGGTCTCATAGCCTTCGTCGACGATGTTCTTGACCGCGTGATCGATCTTCTTCTGCGTTTCGGGTGACAGGTTCGACGGCCCGGAATAGGCGCCAAGATAGCTTTGCTGCTCATTGGCATAGTCGATATGGCCCAACTCGTCCGAAAAGCCGAACTGCTGCACCATCGCGCGGGCAATCTTCGACACCTGCTGGATGTCCGACGCCGCCCCCGAAGTAACGTTCTCCTTGCCGAACACCAGTTCCTCGGCAACCTTGCCGCCCATCGCCATGGCGATCTTGGACTTGTACTTGGTGTAGGTCACCGACAGCTGGTCCCGCTCCGGCAGGGACAGCACCAGCCCCAGCGCGCGGCCGCGCGGGATGATCGTGGCCTTGTGAATGGGGTCATGCTGCGGCACATGCAGGCCCACCACGGCGTGCCCGGCCTCGTGATAGGCGGTCAGCTTCTTCTCGTCTTCGGTCATCACCATGGACCGCCGCTCGGCGCCCATCATCACCTTGTCCTTGGCGTTCTCGAAATCGTCCATGGTAACGAAGCGCCGATTCTTCCGCGCGGCCATCAGCGCGGCCTCGTTGACCAGATTGGCCAGATCGGCGCCGGAAAACCCGGGCGTGCCGCGCGCAATGATGCGCAGATCGACATTCGGGCCCAGCGGCACCTTGCGGGCATGCACGCCCAGAATGCGCTCGCGCCCCTTGATGTCGGGGTTGGGCACCTGCACCTGACGGTCAAAGCGGCCGGGGCGCAGCAGCGCCGGGTCCAGAACGTCGGGGCGGTTGGTGGCGGCGATGATGATGATGCCCTCGTTGGCCTCGAACCCGTCCATTTCCACCAGCAACTGGTTCAGCGTCTGTTCGCGCTCGTCATTGCCACCGCCGTAGCCCACCCCGCGGGACCGGCCCACGGCGTCGATTTCGTCGATGAAGACGATACAGGGCGCGTTCTTCTTGGCCTGTTCGAACATGTCGCGCACGCGGCTGGCGCCGACACCGACGAACATCTCCACGAAGTCCGAACCCGAGATGGTGAAGAACGGCACCCCCGCTTCGCCCGCGATGGCGCGTGCCAGAAGCGTCTTGCCCGTGCCCGGCGGGCCGACGAGCAGCGCGCCCTTGGGGATCTTGCCACCCAGGCGGCTGAATTTCTGCGGGCTGCGCAGGAATTCGACGATTTCCTCAAGCTCGTCCTTGGCCTCGTCGATCCCGGCGACGTCATCAAAGGTCACCCGGCCCTGCTTTTCCGTCAGAAGCTTCGCCTTCGACTTGCCGAAGCCCATGGCGCCCCCGCGGCCACCGCCCTGCATGCGGTTCATGAAGAAGATCCAGATCCCGATCAGCAGCAGGAAGGGCAGCCACAGCGTCAGCGCCGACAGGAACCCCGAGGTCTGCTGCGGGCGTGCCTCGATCGGCACGTTGGCGTCCAGAAGCCGCTGGGTCAGCCCGGCGTCTTCGGGCTTGATGGTGGTGAACTGCTGGCCGCTGCCGCTGACGAAGGTCACCTCCTCGCCATCGAGCGTGACGCGCCGCACCTCGCCCTGCTGAACGCGCTCGATGAAGTCGGAATAGGTCACGCTCTGGGCAGAGCCGGTTCCCTGCGTGTTGCTGAACAGATTGAACAGCATCACCATCAGCAGAAACAGCACGATCCAGAATGCGAAATTTCGCGCGTTGCCCACGGGGCTCCTCCTGTCGCATGGATTGCCGGCATCGCGGCTTTGGGTGGAACATAGAGATTACACCGCCGCATTCAATGCGGGAAGAGCGCGGCGAGCACCTCGGCGGGGCCCTGCCGACACTCGGCGCGCCAGCCCCGCGCCCATCCGGCGAGCGGCGCCGCCACCAGATCGGCCCCGCGCCACACCGCGGGCGAGGCCAGCTGCGAGGCCAGCTGCGAGGCATGCGGCAGCGCGGTTTCGCGGCGCCCGGCGCACCGGGCAAGGCCCGCGCGCCCCAGCGCGCGGACCCGCAGCCCGGCCGTGTCCACGTCTCCGGGGGGCGGGTGCAGCACCCAGCGCCCGTCCCACAGCGCGCCGGGCGCTGCGACAACGTCGCGCACCGCCGCCCATTCACGCGCGATGCGCAGCAGCCCCCGATCGGCGCTCAGCTGGCAGCCGTGCAACGTGGCGCGCTTGCCGTCACCCAGCGCACCGTCGAGCGCCCGGCGCAGCGCGCGCAGCCGGGGGCGGTAGGGCTGGCGCGCAAGCGTGCACAACGCCTGCGCGACCAGCCGCTCGCGCAACTCGGCCGGCAGCGCCAGCAGGCCCGCGCGGTCGAGCAAGATGTCGCCATGCTCCATGCGCATCAGCCGCGCGGCCGCGGCGCGCGCCTGCGCGGCAAGCGCCGCGCGGGCGTCGGCCATCTGCGCGGCGGTCGCGGCAAGGCGCGGCGCATCGATCCCCAGCGGCGCCAGCGCACCGAGCGCGGCGCGCGCGCGGGTGCGCCCAAAGCGCGGGTCGGCGTTGGTGGGGTCATCGGCCCAGTCGATCCCGCGCGCGCGCAGCAGCGTGCGCAGATCATCCCGCCGCGTGGCCAGCAGCGGGCGCAACCACTCCACCCCATGCGCGCGCCGGCGCGGCGCCATGCCCGCCAGCCCGTCCACCCCCGAGCCGCGCGCAAGGCGCATGAGCACCGTCTCGGCCTGGTCGTCCAGGGTGTGGCCCAGCGCTACCGCGGCGACCCCCTGCTCCGTTGCCCAGTCGGCGATCAGCGCGTGGCGCGCGGCGCGGGCCGCGGCCATCAGGTTGCCGCGCGCGCGCGTCCCGTCCCAGTGCAGCACATCATGCGCCAGCCCCATCCGCTGCGCGGCCTGCGCGGCCAGCGCGATCTCGGCCCCTGCCTCGGGGCGCAGCCCGTGATCGACGCTCACCACCCGCAGCGCTGCCCCGCGCGGGCGCGCCCAGTCGGCCAGCAACACCAGCAGCGCCAGCGAATCGCCGCCCCCCGACACCGCGACCCCCAGCCCGGCCGGCACGCCTGCGGGACAGAGCCGCGCCATCGCGGCCCCAAGCGCAGCGGCCGGGTCCGCGGTCACGCGAGCGGCGCCGTCATTCGATGCAGCCCGTCTGCACGAACAGCGCCTGCCCCTGCCCGGCCTCGGGCGTGCCGGGGAACCGCAGCGAGAGTTCCTCGAACATCACGCAGGCCTCTTCGGTCTGGCCAAGCTCGGCCAGATCCTCGCCCAGCGCCAGCAGTGCGGGCGCGGCGTGTTCGCCTTCGGGGTCGGACACGAACAGGTCCAGATTGACCCGCGCCGCGTCCGATCGCGCCCCGCGGGCGCGGTGGGCCTGCCCCAGCAGCAGCCGCGCGCGGTCGGTGAAGGGGCCGCCGGGGAAGGCATCGACGAATTGCGCCAACGCCTCGGCGGCCTCCTCGGCGCGGCCCTCCTGCAGGGCGTCGCGGGCGGCCTCGAAGGTGCGCTGCTCGTCGGCGGCCAGAAGCGGGCCGTCCTCGGCGGGCGCCGGATCATCCGCCGCGCCGAGGTCAAGCTGCGGCAACTCGGGCGCGGCCCTGCTGGCGCCGCCCAGCGGCCGCGTATCGCCCAGCTGCGAGGGGTCGCCGCCTTCAAGCTCGACCAGCCGGAACTCGATGTCGCCGAGACGGTTGGTGGCGTCCGCGACGATGCGTTCGATGCGGTTTTCCAGCTCCTCGGTCCGGCCGGTGAGGCGCGCGAGCGCCGCCTCGATCCGGTCGACGCGCGACAGCGTGTCGCCGTCGATACGCGGCGCCCCGGCCCCGTCGCTGCGCGCCAGCTCGCCGCGCAGCGCGGCGATGTCGCGGCCCAGCGCGTCAAGCTCGGCGCGGATGTCGGCCAGCGTTTCGGCGCGCGTGGGCGACGGGGTGGCCAGCATGGCCAGCCCCGCCACCAGCAGCGCCGCTGCGATCATGCCCCGGCGCATGGCCTCAGCTCGTCAGCCCGGTGGAGACCACCGTGACCGCCCGGCGGTTGAGGTTCCAGCAGCGCGGTTCGGGGCAGGCCTCGACCGGGCGCTCCTTGCCGTAGCTCACGGTGCGCATGCGGCTCGACGACACGCCCTGGCTGGCCAGATACTGCATCACCGCATTCGCCCGCCGCGCGCCCAGGGCGACGTTGTATTCGCGCGTCCCGCGCTCGTCGGCGTGACCCTCGATCAGGATCGCGAACTGGCGGTTCTCGTTGAGCCAGCGCGCCTGCGCGGCCAGCGTGCGGCGGGCCTCGTCGTTGAGCGTGCTCTGGTCGGTCTCGAAGAACACGCGATCGCCCACGCGCTGCTGGAAATGCGCGATCGAGCGGGGATCGTTCGGGTCGCCCAGCGCGCCGGTCTGGATGCCGTCGGCACCCCCTGCGCCGAAGCCGCCATCATCCCACTGCCCGCCGCCCGCGCGGGGATTGTTGCACGCGGCCAGCGCCAGCGCGGCGACCACCAGCAGGGCTTTTGTCATCAGGTTCATTGTCGCTTCCCTCTGCATGCGGGGCGGGTTTGCCCCGCGTTACGCGTTGTGCGGTCGGTGCCGCGTTTGCCGGTGCGCGCTCAGTCGCGCAGCGGCGACCAGGCCGGGTCCGAGGCCGGGCCGGGCGTCGGTATCCGGCGCAGGTTCCGCCCCGAGATATCGACCGAAAAGAGCGACGGGTCCCCGCCGGCGGTTTCGCGCGTGAACATGATCACACGCCCGTTGGGCGCCCAAGTCGGCCCCTCGTCAAGAAACGAGGCCGTGAGCAGGCGCTCCTCGGACCCGTCGGTGCGCATCACGCCGATATGAAACCGGCCCTGGTGCGATTTGGTGAACGCGATCAGGTCGCCGCGCGGCGACCACACCGGCGTCCCGTAGCGCCCCGAGCCGAAGCTGATGCGCCGCGCCTCGCCGCCCGAGGTCGGCATGATGTAGAGTTGCGAGCTGCCCGAGCGGTCCGATTCGAACACGATCTGCCGCCCGTCGGGCGAAAAGCTGGGCGCGGTGGCGATCGACGGCGCGTTGGTCAGCTGCCGCCGCTGCCCGCTGCGCAGGTCCAGCATGAACAGATCCGTGGTCCCGCCGATCGACAGCGAATAGACCACGCTTTGCCCGTCGGGCGAGAAGCGCGGCGCGAAGGTCATGGTGCCGGGCTGATCGCCGATCACCTGCCGCGACAGGTCCGACAGCCGCATCAGATAGATGCGCGGCGCACCGGATTCGTAGCTTGTATAGAGGATCCGGTCCCCGGTGGGCGAAAACCGCGGGGCGATCACCAGCGCGCGCCCGTCGCTGAGGAATTCGACATTGGCGCCGTCCTGATCCATCACCGCCAGCCGCTTGACGCGGTTCTCGCGCGGGCCGGATTCGGACACGAACACCACGCGGGTGTCGAAATACCCACCCTCGCCGGTGATGCGGCTATAGACCTGATCCGAGACCTTGTGCGCCATGCGCCGCCACGCATCCACGCTGCCGTCGAAGCGCAGCCCGTCGCCCATCTGCCGCCCCGAGACCACGTCGAACAGCCGGAAGCGCACGCTGATGCGCCCGCCCTGCACCGACACCGCGCCCGTGACCAGCGCCTGCGCGTTGACCGCGCGCCAGTCCGAGAACGACACCGGCGCGTCGAAGCTGGTGATCCGCGAAATATGCGCCGAGGCCGGGATCTCGCGGAACAGCCCGGTGCCGGTCAGGTTCCCCGCCACCACGCGCGACAGCTCGGACGCGTAGCGCTCGGCGGCGCTGTTGTCGGCCACGAAGGCCGGGATCGCCACGGGCATGGGCTCGATCACGCCTTCGGTGATCTCGATCCGCAGCGGACCGGACTGCGCCGCAGCGGGCAGCGCGGGCCACACCAGCGCCAGCAGTGCCAGCGCCGCCAGGGCGGGCCAGCCCACTGGATGGCGGGCGAAAACTCTCGCGAAGGCTGTCATCGTATCCTCATCCCTTCGGGGTTGAACGTGATCTCTATATCACGCCAGGCGTCGTATTTCTCGGGGGGCAGGCCGTAACCGTCGCCGGCGCAGCGGATGATGGCGCGACGGGCGGCCTCGAAGGCCTGCGCGGTCGCGGCCTCGGACCCGCCCGAGGCATTGATCAGGCGGATCGAGCCCATTTCCGGCATGGCGCCCGGGGTCATGCTCAGCCCCACGGTGACGGTGATGCCCATCGCCTCGGTCGACAGCGCGCCGAGGTTCCAGCACTGCTGCACCGCCAGCCGCAGCCCGTCGGCCTCGGCCGCGCTCAGCGTGGTCTCGGCCAGCGGCCTCGGCGCGGGGTCCGACGGTGCACCGCCCGCCAGCGCCTCGGCCAGCGCGTCGGCGATGGCGTCGGTGGCCGGTTCGGGCTCGGGCTCAGGCTCGGGCTCAGGCTCAGGCTCGGGCGTCGGCGCGGGTGGCGGGGTCGGCTCGGGCTGCGGGGCGGGCGTGGCGGTCTGCTGGGGTTCGGGCGCGGGCGCCGGCGGCGGCGTGGGGCGCGACGGGCGCGGCTGCGGGCGCGAACTGGTCAGCGGCGCCGCGGCGGCGATGTCGGTGCTGTCGTCCTCGGTCTCGGTGGCCTCGGTGAC
>PUOA01000177.1 GCA_003551925.1 Paracoccaceae bacterium | reverse complement strand
TGGCTGGAGGCCGAGGCCCCGCTGCCCGACGGCATCGGCTGGCAATGGACCGGCGAGCAGCAGGACCAGCAGGAAAGCACCGAATTCCTGACCGTCGCCTTCGCCGGGGCGCTGGGGCTGATGTTCGTGATCCTGCTGACGCAGTTCAACAGCTTCTACAACTCGGTGCTGGTGCTGCTGGCGGTGGTGCTGTCCTCGACCGGGGTGCTGATCGGGATGCTGGTGATGGATCAGACGTTCTCGATCATCATGACCGGGACGGGGATCGTCGCGCTGGCAGGGATCGTGGTGAACAACAACATCGTGCTGATCGACACGTATCAGTATTACTGCAAGATCATGCCGCGGATCGAGGCGATCATCCGCACCGCCGAGGCGCGCCTGCGCCCGGTGCTGATGACCACGATCACCACGATGGCGGGGCTCACGCCGATGATGCTGGGGCTCAGCATCGATTTCGTCAACGGCGGCTATGCCATCGACAGCCCTGTGGCGCTGTGGTGGAAGCAGTTGGCGACGGCGGTGGTGTTTGGCCTCGGGGTGGCGACGCTGCTGACGCTGCTGGTCACGCCCGCGCTGCTGGCGCTGCGCGTGTGGGTCGAGGAAGGCGCCTATCGCGGCGCGCTCGGGCTGCGGTGGCTGCTGGCGGGCCGCGACGGCGCGGCGCGGCGCGATGCGGTGATCGACCGCCGCCTGCGCGCGGCCAGCGGGACCGAGATCATCTGGGACGTGCCGCAGGAGCCGCTCCGCCCGCTGGCACCGCTGCCGCCGCAGGCAGACCCCGATCAGCCGCAACTGCCGCTGCGCGCCGCCGAATAGGCGGCACCCCGGCGGCGGGCGCGGTTGTCGCCCAGGCGGCGGCAACGCGAATGCGCGGGGTTCAGTGCGCGGGGGCGTTCACCGGGTCGATCAGCGTGCGGCCGCCGTCCACGGTCAGGATCTGGCCGGTCATGAACGCTGCCGCGTCCGAGGCAAGGAACTGCACGGCTTCGGCGGCCTCGTTCGCCGATCCGATGCGGCCCAGCGGCGTGTTCTGCAGGATCTTCTCGCGGTAGTCGTCATGCTCGCGCATCTGGTCCTGGAGGTTGGCGCTCATCACCGATCCGATGGCGACCCCGTTCACGCGGATCCGGTGCGGCGCCAGCGCCACCGCCATCGACCGGGTCATCTGGTCCAGCGCCGCGGTGGAGATCGAGTAGGCCATGAGTTCGGGCTGCGAACGCCGCGCCGCGATCGAGGTCAGGTTGACGATCGTTCCGGCGCCATCGTCGGTGTCGGTCGTGTCCTGTTCGATCATCCGCCGCGCCACCGCCTGCGTGACGCGCAGGCTGGCCATGAGGTTCTGTTGCAGCGATGTTTCCACCGCGTCGTGCGCCTCGTCCAGCGGATCGGTGCGCAGGCATTGCCGCATCGCGTTGACCAGAATGTCCACACGGTCAAAGGCGTCGAGCGCGGTGGACAGCAGGTTGGCGACCGTCAGCCGCTCGCGCAGGTCGCCAGCGAAATATCGTGCCTGCTCGCCGGTGCCGGGCAGGCGCGCGACCTCGCGCTTCAGCCGGGCCTCGTCCAGATCGGCCAGAACGACACTCGCGCCCTGATCCAGAAAATGCCGCGCGATCGCAAGACCGACGCCGTTGGCCGCGCCGGTGATGATGGCGCTCTTGCCCGAGATCGAGAAATTCATGCGCGTCGCCTTCGCCTGGGGGCTGCGGGATGGGGCTGCGCGGCGCGATACACCCGAAAGGCGGGGGTTTCCACCGCGATCGTCACCTCGCGGAACCGCGCCTGCAGCGCGGCGGGGTAGGGCAGGTGGCGGTTGGCGACCATCCACAGCGCGCCGCCCGGCCCCAGCAGGCGCGCGGCGGCGTCGATGAAGCCCAGCCCCAGTTCGGCGCGCGCGGCGCGTCCGGTGTGAAAGGGCGGGTTCATCACCACCGTATCGGCGGGGTCGGGCAGGGTGAAGCGGGTCGCATCGGCCCAGTGGAAGCGGGCGCGCGGGTCGGCGAGGTTGGCGCGCGCGCAGTCGAGCGCGGCGTGCTCGGCCTCGACCACATGCAGCGTGCGCAGGGACGGGTCACGAAGCAGTCGCGTGCCCAGATAGCCCCAGCCTGCGCCCAGATCGACGACCGTGGGGCCCAGCCCCTCGGGCAGCGCCGCGGCCAGCAGCGCCGAGCCGGGGTCCGCCGCGTCGGCCGAGAACACCCCCGGCGCGGTCACGAAGCGCGCGCCGGCCGCGTCGGTGACCGTGGCCGGCTCCGCCGCCCAGTCGGCCAGCGCGGCCGCGTCGGCGCGGAACCAGAACGCCTTGCCGTGCGCGCGCGACACGGTGCCAAGGACCTCCACCCGCGCGCGCACCTCGCGCAGGACGGCGTCGGCGCCGTCGGATTTCTGCCCGTCCACGAGCACCAGCCCGTCGCTGAGCGCCGCGGACTCGGCGATCAACGCGCGCGCGTGGGTCTTGGCGCGTGGCAGGCACACCAGTGCCAACGCATAGCGCCCCTCGGGCATCGGCGAGACAGCGAACCCGGCCTGCGTCAGCGCGTCATGATCCGGCCGGAAGCCCTGAATCACATGCACGCGTTCCTGCGGCAGGCGCGTCAGCAGATCCGCGCCGCCCGCCCGCCACACCCCGATCCGCCCCGTCGTCGGAAGCGCCAGCCCGGCATCGAAGGCGTGCTCCAGCCGGGCGTCGCGCGGCACCGGGTCCGACAGCGTCAGCGCCATCGCCGCGCCCGGATCATTCCTTTTCGAGCGTGCATTGCAGCGGGTGCTGGTGGCGCCGCGCGAAGTCCATCACCTGCGCGACCTTGGTCTCGGCCACTTCGTACGAGAACACGCCCACCACCGCCACGCCCTTGTTGTGCACGGTCAGCATGATCTCGAACGCCGAGGAATGCGACATCCCGAAGAAGCGCTCCAGCACATGGACCACGAACTCCATCGGCGTGTAATCGTCGTTGAGCAGCAGCACCTTGTACATCGGCGGGCGCTTGGTGCGCGTGCGTGTGCGGGTGGCAAGGCCGGTGTCATCGCCCGGGCCGTCCCCGTCCTTGCGGTCGGTCATGCGCGGCGCGGGTGTCATCGCGGTGGCCTCCGGGGTTGGAATCATTGCCCGGCAGTATATAGCCGAAAGTTGCGGGCCGAAAAGGGCGCGACGGATGCGATTGCGGCGCAAGAACGGGGCCGGGGCATGGGGCGGATCACCACCATCGGCTTCGACGCCGATGACACGCTGTGGCACAACGAGCGGTTCTTTCGCCTGACGCAGGACCGGTTTGCGGCGCTGCTGGCCGATTACGCCGAGCCGGGGCATCTGATGGAACGGCTGCTGGCTGCCGAGCGCCGCAACCTGGGCCAATACGGGTTCGGGGTGAAGGGGTTCGTGCTGTCGATGATCGAAACCGCGATCGAGGTCACCGACCAGCGCGTACCGGCCCCGGTGATTGCCGAGTTGCTGGCCGCGGGGCAGGAGATGCTGGCGCACCCGATCGAGCTGTTGCCGGGGGTCGAAGCCACGATCGCCGCGCTGGCTCCGCGCTACCGGCTGGTGCTGATCACCAAGGGCGACCTGCTGGATCAGGAGCGCAAGCTGGCCCAGTCGGGGCTGGGCGAGGCGTTCGACGCGGTCGAGATCGTGTCCGACAAGACCCCGGCGGTCTATGGGGCGTGCTTCGCGCGCCACGGCGACGGCGCCGAACGCGCGCTGATGGTCGGCAACTCGCTGAAATCGGATGTGATCCCGCCGATCCTGGCGGGCGGATGGGGGGTGCATGTGCCCCACGGCCGGGAATGGGAGCTCGAGCGCGCCGAGCCGCCGCTGGAGCATGCGCGGTTCCGCGCCTTGCCCGATCTGGCGCCGTTGCCCGATCTGCTGGACTGGGTCGACGGCAGCTAGGGCGCGTCCTGCGGCGGCCCGAGCCAAAGCGCGCTGGTCAGCGTCGCGCGGATCAGGTCCGGCTGCCCGCGCCAGCCGGTGCGCGCGAAGATCGCGCGCGAGTAGCTGCGCGCGGTCTCGACCGTCAGGCCCAGCGCGGCGGCGGCCTCGGACAGGCTGTGGCCCCGCGTGAGCGCCAGCGCCAGCCGCGCCTCGGCCCGCGTCAGGCCCCACATCTGCTGCACGCGTGCAGGCGCGACCGGCGCGGCGGCGGGGGCCTGCAGATACCCGGTGATCGCCGCGCCGTCGCGGGTCAGCACCAGCCCCAGCGGCGGAGTGGCGCGCAACAGCACCGCCCGAGGGGGGGCGCGCAACGCCTCGGCAAGCCGCGCATCCAGCGCCGCGTCGGCCCCGGCAAGCCGCTGGCCGCGCTCCAGCCGCAGCCCTGCGCCGGCCAGAAGGCGCGCGGCGGCCGCATCGTGGTCGCTGACGCGGCCGGTGGGGTCGACCTCGATCCAGCCCGCACCCAGCCGCGCCGCGATCGTCTGGTGCCGGGCCGCCGCGCGCCGCTCGGCGGTCAGCCTGCGCGCCGTGCTCATAGCCTGCGGCAGGTGCGGCGCCAGCGCGCCCAGCGTGACGGCGTCGATGGCGCGGAAATCCTCGCCCCTGCGCAGGATCGCCAGCCAGGCACTGTCGCCCTCGGGTCCCAGCCGCACCCGCAGCGCGCGCAGCCGCTGATCGGGCAGCAGCGCCCCGACGGCGCGCAGATCCTCGCCATCATAAACCCGCTCGGCGCGCAGACTGTCGAGCCAGCGCGCGACCTCGGGCTGGTCAAGCGGTTCATCGGCCCCACCGCGCGGCCCTGCGCGTTCCCAGCGCTCCGCCGGCCCGCCGCGGAGCGCTGCGGCCTCGGCACGGGTGAGTGTGGCGAGATGCTCCAGCAACGCGCCGAACTGCGCCGGGGCGGCGCTCGCGTTCGCGTAGAGCCGGCGCAGAAGCTCGGTTTCCTCAGGCCGTGCGGAGGCCATGGCGCTCCATCCCCGAAAGCACCCCCATATGGGGGGTGTGCGCATCCTGCGCCGCCGTTACCCGTGTGTCCAGTTGATTCGTCAGGACCCGGAGCCCATGAGCAACCGATTGACCCACCTGCAGCGGCTTGAGGCCGAGAGCATTCACATCATGCGCGAGGTCGCGGCCGAAGCCGACAACCCGGTGATGCTCTACAGCGTCGGCAAGGACAGCGCCGTGATGCTGCACCTTGCGAAAAAGGCGTTCTTCCCGTCGCCGCCGCCGTTTCCGCTGCTGCATGTCGATACCACCTGGAAGTTCCGCGCCATGTATGCGCTGCGCGAGAAGGCCGCGCGCGATGCGGGCATGGAACTGCTGGTCTGGCAGAACCCCGAGGCCAGGGCGCAGGGCATCAACCCGTTCGATCACGGCAGCCTGCACACCGACATGTGGAAGACCGAAGGGCTGAAGCAGGCGCTGGATCACCACGGCTTCGACGCGGCCTTCGGCGGTGCCCGGCGCGACGAGGAGAAGAGCCGCGCCAAGGAGCGCATCTTCAGCTTCCGCACCGCCACCCACCGCTGGGACCCCAGGAACCAGCGCCCCGAGCTGTGGCGGCTCTACAATGCCCGCAAGGCGCGCGGCGAATCGATGCGGGTGTTTCCGCTGTCGAACTGGACCGAGCTCGACATCTGGCAATACATCCACCTGCAGCGGATCGAGATCGTGCCGCTCTATTTCGCCGCCCCGCGCCCGGTGGTGGAGCGCGACGGGCTCTTGCTGATGGTCGATGACGACCGCTTTCCGCTGCGCGACGGCGAGGTGCCGCAGACCCGCTCGGTCCGGTTTCGGACGCTGGGCTGCTACCCGCTGACGGGCGCGGTGGAAAGCACCGCCGACACGCTGCCCGCGATCATCCAGGAAATGCTGCTGACCACGACCTCGGAGCGCCAGGGGCGCGCCATCGACCACGACCAGGCGGCGTCGATGGAGAAGAAGAAGCAGGAAGGCTATTTCTGAAAAGGAACTCGTCATGGACGACCGGATTTACAGGGCCGACGCCCTGATCGCCGAGGATATCGACGCGTATCTTGACACCCACCAGCACAAGACGATGCTGCGTTTCATCACCTGCGGGTCGGTGGATGACGGCAAGTCCACGCTGATCGGGCGGCTGCTGTACGACGCCAGGATGATCTTCGAGGATCAGCTTGCCACGCTGGAAGCCGACAGCAGGCGCGTGGGCACGCAAGGCGCCAGGATCGACTTCGCGCTGCTGGTGGACGGGCTGGCGGCGGAGCGCGAGCAGGGCATCACCATCGACGTGGCGTATCGCTTCTTCGCGACCGAAAAGCGCAAGTTCATCGTCGCCGACACGCCGGGGCATGAACAATACACGCGCAACATGGTCACCGGCGCGTCCACGGCCGAGGCTGCGGTGATCCTGATCGATTCACGCCGCGGCGTGCTTACCCAGACCCGGCGGCACAGCTATCTGGTGCATCTGCTGGGCATCCGGCACATCGTCGTGGCGGTGAACAAGATGGATCTGGTGGGCTACGATCAGGCCCGGTTCGACGCGATCGTGGACGATTACCGATCCTTCGCGCGCTCGATCGGGATCGAGGAGTTCACCGCGATCCCGATCTCGGCGCTCGAAGGCGACAACATCACCCGCTACGGCGCCAACATGCCGTGGTATGACGGCCCGGTGCTGATGGAGCATCTCGAAGCGGTCGAACTCGACCAGGCCGTCG
>PUOA01000133.1 GCA_003551925.1 Paracoccaceae bacterium | reverse complement strand
CGGACCGTGGCAAGCCGCCGATGCCGCGGCTGGCGCTGTTCTATGGCCCCGGTGTCCTCGTGCTGCTGCTGGACACGTTCCGCATCGGCTATCGTCCGATGGGCCAGATGCCGGGCATGGACGGCCTGCCCGGGGGCGAGATGATGGTCCCCGGCGCGCTGCCGTCGGTGGTGGGGCTGTTGGCGCTGATCGCCGGGATCTGGGCGCTGGTCGAGTTGGGGTTCCTCAAGGGTGACTCCGAGACCAACGCCTACGGACCCCCGCCACAATAAGCGATCGCGGCGGCCCGCGCCCCCTTGCCGATTGTCCGGCACGGCGTATGCTTCGGCCATCAGACACTGAAAGGTTGCGGCGATGACCCATAAACCTGCCCATGCGGCGCCCGATTCCGAGGTGGTGAGCAGCTTCCGCGTCTGCTGCGATGGTGGGGAAGGCGCGCTTGGCCATCCGCGTGTATGGCTGTCGATCCCGCTGGACACCGGATGGGTCGACTGCGGCTATTGCGACAAGCGCTTCATCCACGAGGATTACGCCGACGATCTGGGCAGCGCGGCCTGATTGGGGCCAGATTGGGGCCAGATTGGGGCCAGATTGGGGCCAGTGCACGGGACATTCGCATGAGCTTCGGCAAGGGCTGCCATCTGCATCTGATCGATGGCTCGGCCTACATCTTTCGCGCCTATCACGCGCTTCCGCCCCTGTCGCGCAAGTCCGATGGCTTGCCGGTGGGGGCGGTCGCGGGGTTCTGCAACATGCTCTGGCGCTATCTGGGCGAAAACGACACCCGTTCCGACGCGCCGACCCATGCGGCGGTGGTGTTCGACTATTCCTCGAAAACTTTCCGCAACGAGATTTACGCGGACTACAAGGCCAACCGCCCCGAGCCGCCCGAGGATCTGCGGCCGCAATTCCCGCTCACGCGTGAGGCGACGCGCGCCTTCAACATCGCCTGCATCGAGATCGAGGACTTTGAGGCCGACGACATCATCGCCACGCTGGCGCGCCGCGCGCGCGAGGCCGGCGGGCGGGTCACCATCCTGAGCTCGGACAAGGACCTGATGCAGCTCGTGGGCGGCGGGGTCGAGATGCTGGACCCGATGAAGAACCGCGCGCTGGGGGTCGAGGAGGTGGAGGCGAAGTTCGGCGTCGGCCCCGACCGCGTGGTGGACGTGCAGGCGCTGGCGGGCGATTCGGTGGACAACATCCCCGGCGCGCCCGGCATCGGCATCAAGACCGCCGCGCAGCTGATCCGTGACTTCGGCGATCTGGACACGCTGCTCGCGCGCGCCGAGGAGATCAAGCAGCCCAAACGCCGCCAGACGCTGATCGATCATGCCGAGCAGATCCGGATCTCGCGCAGGCTGGTGCAGCTGGATGATCAGGCCCCGCTGGAGACGACGCTTGACGATCTGGAGGTGCGCGCGCCGGACGCCGAGGCGCTGCTGGGGTTCCTCAACCAGATGGAGTTCCGCACGCTGACGCGGCGGGTCTCGGACAAGCTGGGCGCCGCGCCGCCGCCCGCCGCCGAGGTCGCCGACGCCCCCGCGCCCGACGACGCGCCCGCCATCGACCCCGGCACCTATGCTTGCGTGCGCGACATGGACACGCTGCGTGACTGGATCGCCCGCATTCATGAGCGCGGCGCGGTGGCGGTGGACACCGAAACCACCGCGCTGGACGAGATGCGCGCCGAACTGGTGGGCGTGTCGCTCTGCCTCGCGCCGGGCGCGGCGTGCTACATCCCGCTGGCGCATACGGTTGGCGATGGCGATCTGTTCGGCGGCGCCAAGCTGGCCGAGGGCCAGATCGACCGCGCCGAGGCGTTGGCGGCGCTGAAGCCGGTGCTGGAAGACCCCGCGATCCTGAAGATCCTGCAGAACGCGAAATACGACGTGAAGGTGCTGGCGCGCCAGGGCATCGACATGGCGCCCATCGACGACACGATGCTGCTGTCCTACGCGCTCAATGGCGGGCTGCACGGGCACGGGATGGACGCGCTGTCGGACCGCTACCTCAACCACCAGCCGATCCCGATCAAGTCGCTGCTGGGCTCGGGCAAGTCGGCGAAGAGTTTCGACAAGGTTGCGATCGACGAGGCCACCCCCTACGCCGCCGAGGATGCCGACATCACCTGGCGGCTGTGGGAGCGCTTCAAGCCGCAGCTCCACCGCAACCGCGTGACCACCGTCTATGAAACGCTGGAGCGACCGCTGGTCCCGGTGCTCGCGGCGATGGAAATGGCGGGTGTGCGCGTGGACCGCGATGTGCTGTCGCGCATGTCCGGCGCCTTCGCGCAGAAGATGGCCGCGCTGGAGGAGGAGATCCACGCGCTGGCGGGTGAAAGCTTCAACGTCGGCAGCCCCAAGCAGCTGGGCGAGATCCTGTTCGACAGGATGAGCCTGCAGGGCGGCAAGAAGGGCAAGACCGGCGCCTACGCCACCGGCGCCGACGTGCTGGAGGATCTGGCCGCCGAGGGCCACGACCTGCCCGCGCGGGTGCTGGACTGGCGGCAGCTGTCGAAGCTGAAATCGACCTATACCGACGCGCTGCAGGACCACATCACCCCCGACACGGGCCGGGTGCACACGTCCTACGTGATCTCGGGGGCGTCGACGGGGCGGCTGTCCTCGACCGATCCCAACCTGCAGAACATCCCCATCCGGACCGAGGAAGGCCGGCGCATCCGCGCGGCGTTTGTCGCCGGCGAGGGGCGCAAGCTGGTGGCGCTGGACTACAGCCAGATCGAGCTGCGCATCCTGGCCCATATCGCCGGGATCGATGCGCTGCGCGACGCGTTCCGCGACGGCCAGGACATCCACGCCATGACCGCCTCCGAGATGTTCAACGTGCCGCTGGACGAAATGACGCCCGAGATCCGCCGCCAGGCCAAGGCGATCAATTTCGGGGTGATCTACGGGATTTCGGGCTTCGGGCTGGCGCGCAACCTGCGCATCCCGCGCGCCGACGCGCAGGGCTTCATCGACCGGTATTTCGAGCGCTTCCCCGGCATCCGCGCCTATATGGACGACACCATCGCCTTTGCCCGCGCGCACAAGCGGGTGGAGACGCTGTTCGGCCGGCGCATCCACACCCCCGAGATCGACGCCAAGGGGCCGTCGGCGGGGTTTGCGAAACGCGCGGCGATCAACGCGCCGATCCAGGGCACCGCCGCCGACATCATCCGCCGCGCCATGATCCGCGTGCCCGCCGCGCTGCAGGGGCTGGACGCGGTGATGCTGCTGCAGGTCCATGACGAACTGGTGTTCGAGGTCGCCGAGGGCGCGGTGGACGACACCATCGCCCGCGTGCGCGCGGTGATGGAGGCCGCCGCCGAGCCGGTGCTGAAGCTGTCGGTCCCGCTGGTGGTCGATGCAGGCGTCGGCGACACCTGGGCCGAGGCGCACTGAAGCGCCCCCGCGCGCCGCGACCGGGCCGCGCCCCACCCGCCCACCCGTGCGCGCCCCGGTCGCGGCGCGCGGGGGCGGGGGACGCAGACGGGGGAGGTCAGTCGGTGGCCAGCATGTAGCCCTCGCCGCGCACGGTCTTGAGGTAGCGCGGGCGCCGCGGGTCGGGTTCGAGCTTGCGCCGCAGCCGCGTGACCTGCACATCCACCGCGCGTTCCTGCCCGATGCCGCTGCCATGCGTGCCGCGGTCGCGCTCCAGATGCTCGACCAGCGCCTCGCGGCTGACGACCTCGTGCGGGTGGCGGGCGAAGTGGCGCATCATCGCGGCCTCGGTCTGGGTCAGGCGCACAAGCTCGTCGCCGCGGCGCAGTTCGCCCCTGTCGACATTGTAGTGCAGCCGCCCCAGCATCAGCATCTGCGGGGCAAGCTGCGCGGGTTCCGGCGCGGGATTGCGGCGCAGGATCGCGGCGATGCGCAGCAACAGTTCGCGCGGCTCGAAGGGTTTGGCGAGGTAATCATCGGCGCCGGTCTCCAGCCCGGCGATGCGGTCCTCGGCCTCGCCGCGCGCGGTGAGCAGCAGGATCGGAGTATCGCCCCGCGCGCGCAGGGCGCGCGCCAGGCTCAGCCCGTCCTCGCCCGGCATCATCACGTCGAGCACCACCAGATCGAATTCCAGCCCCGACAACAGCCGCCGGGCCTGCGCCGCGTCGCGCGCCGAGGTGACCAGAAAGCCGTTGCGCACCAGAAATTTCTGCAACAGTGCGCGGATGCGCGTGTCATCATCGACGACCAGCAGATGTGCGGATGGATCGGGGGCCGGGGTCATCGGCGGGTCTCCTTCAGGGCCAGATAATGCCGGCGCATGTCTTCCTCCATCATCGCCTCGAGCACCTGTCGGAAGCCCGCCACCGCCTGCGGTCCCGCGGCGCGGTAGGCGGCGCGCATCCGGGCGCGCTGGGCCTCGGAGAGTTCGGCCTCGAGCGTGCGGCCGGCCTCGGTCAGATACAGGTGCCGCTCGCGCCGGTCGCGCCGGCCCACCCGCGCCTCGACCAGCCCGTCGGCGATCAGCGTCCGCAGCACCCGGTTGAGCGACTGCTTGGTCACCCCCAGCACCGACAACAGGTTGCTGACCGTGGTGCCCTGGCTGCGGTTGATGAAGTGCAGCGCGCGGTGATGCGCGCGCCCGTAATCATGCTGCGCGAGGATCCTGTCCGGGTCGGCGGTGAAGCCGCGATAGGCGAAGAACATCGCCTCGATCCCCTTGCGCAGCTGTTCGTCGGTCAGAAACAGCAGGTTTTCCCCGCCTGAGCTGCTGTCGGCCATGGGCTGCGGCCTCCGATTGTGTGGGCTGGGCGTCTTTTACGTCAGTGTTGTTGACTTTCCAAGACTCGCTTGTTACCGACTCGCCGAGTTTGCGTAACATTATGCCCGATGCGGACCTTATTTGCGCAACATCCGGAAAATCAGACGAGGAGGCGCGGCGATGGCCGGGGCGTATGACGATCGGGACGGCTACATCTGGATGGACGGCGCGCTGGTGCCGTGGCGCGAGGCGAATGTCCACATCATGACCCACGCCATGCACTATGCAAGCTCGGTCTTCGAGGGCGAGCGCTGTTATGGCGGCAAGGTCTTCGAAAGCCGCCGTCATTCGGAGCGGCTGATCGAATCGGGCCGCTTGCTGGACATGCCGCTGCCGCTGCAGGTCGACGATCTGGAAACCGCCAAGGCCGAGGTGCTGGAAGCCAACGGCCTGCGCGACGCCTATGTGCGCGCCATCGCCTGGCGCGGCGCGGGCGAGGACATGGGCGTCGCCGCCAGCCGCAACAAGGTGCGCGTCGCCGTCGCCGCGTGGGAATGGGGCGCCTATTACGGCGACGCCAAGATGCAGGGCGCGAAGCTCGACATCGCCCGGTGGAAGCGCCCCAGCCCCGAGACCATCCCCACCGCCGCCAAGGCCGCCGGGCTTTACATGATCTGCACCATGTCGAAGCACGCCGCCGAGGCCAAGGGCTGCTCGGATGCGCTGTTCATGGACTGGCGCGGCTACGTGGCCGAGGCGACGGGCGCCAATGTGTTCTTCGTCAAGGACGGCGAGGTGCACACCCCGCTGGCCGATGCGATCCTGAACGGCATCACCCGGCAGACGGTGATCGAGCTGTTGCGGAACATGAACGTCACGGTCCACGAGCGCCACATCCAGCCCGAGGAACTGCCCGGTTTCCAGCAGTGCTGGCTGACCGGCACCGCAGCCGAGGTGACGCCGGTGGGCCAGATCGGCGAGCATCATTTCCAGGTCGGCCAACTGACCCGCGACATCGCCGAGGCCTACGAGGCGCATGTGCGCGCCTGAGCGCGCTCAGGCGTCGCGGTCGCGCTGCCGCTCCAGCCGACTGTAGACACCCAGCCGCGGCGCCTCCGCGCGGGGGCGCCGGATCAGCGCTGCGCTTGCCGGATGCGGGCCGGCGCGCTCGCGCCCCAGATATCCGGGCAGGCGCGGCGCGCTGTCGGTGCGCGGGTGGTCAAGGATGTGTCTGGCCATGATCCCCTCCTGTCAGAGCCAAGCGCGGGGAGGATACCACGTGCGCAGCGCCCTGCCAAACCGCGAAGGTGGCGGGGCGGGCGCCGGCGGTCTATATGCCACGAGGTCAGGAGGCTGCCTTGTCGCTGTTTCGCCGTTTCGAGGATCTGGTCGATCCCTACACACCTTATGCCGAGACCGACCAGCCGCCGCAGCGGCTGTGGCCGTTCCTGCGCCAGTATGCCGGGCCCTTCCGGGGCGTGTTCTGGGCCGCCGGCGTCATGTCGCTGGTCGTCGCCGCGATCGAGGTCGCGCTGATCTGGTACATGGGCCGGCTGGTCGATGTGCTGGGCCAGACCGGCGCGGCGGCGTTCTGGGCCGAGCACGGGCTGGAGGTAACGCTTGCGGCGCTGTTCCTGCTGGTGCTGCGCCCGCTGGTGCAGGCGCTCAGCGTGGGGCTCTTGAACAATTCGATCCTGCCCAATTTCGGCACGCTGATCCGGTGGCGCGCGCATCGCCACGTCATGCGTCAGCCGGTGGGCTGGTTCGAAAACGACTTCGCCGGGCGCATCGCCAACCGCATCATGCAGACCCCCCCGGCGGCCGGCGAGGCGGTGTTCCAGATCTTCGACGCGCTGAGCTTCGCGCTGGCCTATGTGGTGGGCGCGGCGATCCTGCTTTACGGCTCGGACCCGCGGCTGGCGCTGCCGCTGCTGGTCTGGCTGGGGTTCTATCTGTGGCTGG
>PUOA01000028.1 GCA_003551925.1 Paracoccaceae bacterium | reverse complement strand
GGGTCCAGATGGACATCCGCGCGCAACGCGATCCGCGCACCTGGGACTGGTCCGAGCCCGCCAATGTGTGCCGCGGCTGGCTCGAATACCTGGTGCATTATGAGCGCGACGGCACCGTGCAACCCGTGCTTCTGGAGAGCTGGGAGGCCAATGACGACGCCACCCTCTACACCCTGAACGTGCGCCCGGGCGTGACCTGGAACAACGGCGACGATTTCACTGCCGCAGATGTCGCGCACAATATCGAGCGCTGGTGTGACGCGTCGGTGGAGGGGAATTCGATGGCCGGGCGCTTCGGCGCCATTTCCGAGGATGGCGCGCTGCGCGAGGGCGCGATCGAGATCGTCGACGACCTGACGCTGCGCCTGCATCTGTCGCGCCCCGACATCGCGATCATCGTCAACATGACCGATTACCCGGCCGCGGTGGTGCACCCGTCCTTCGACGGCGACGACCCGGTGGCCGAGCCCATCGGGACCGGCCCTTACCGCCCGGTCAGCCACCAGACGGGCATCGGCGCCGTGATCGAGCGCAACCCCGACCACAGCTGGTGGAACGAAGGCAATGGCGCCTGGCTCGACCGGATCGAGTTCATCGATCTGGGCACCGACCCGGCGTCATGGTTCGCGGCCGCCGAGGCGGGCGAGATCGACATGACCTATCAGACGACGGGCGATTTCATCGATCTCTTCGCCTCGATCGGGATGCCGGCGTCGGAGGCTGCGACCTCGAACACGCTGGCGGTGCGGTTCAACCAGGACAGCCCGCCTTATGACGACGTCAATGTCCGACGGGCGCTGCAGATGGCGGTCAACAACGCGCTGGTGCTGGAGCTGGGCTACAACGATCTGGGCACTGTGGCCGAAAACCATCATGTCAGCCCGCTGCACCCCGAATACGCCGAGCTGCCGCCGCTTGAGGTCGATGCGGAGCGCGCGGCCGAGATGATCGCCGAGTCGGGGCTGGCGGATCACGAGTTCGAACTCATATCGAATGACGACTCGTGGGAGGCGGCGACCAGCGACAGCGTGGCCGCGCAGATCCGGGGTGCGGGGATCAATGTCTCGCGCACCATCCTGCCCGGCGCCACGTTCTGGAACGACTGGCTGAGCTATGCGTTCTCGTCGACCTCCTGGGCGCAGCGTCCGCTTGGGGTGCAGGTGCTCGATCTTGCCTATCGCACAGGTGTGGCGTGGAACGAGACCGCGTTCTCGAACGCGGAGTTCGACGCGCTGCTGGACGAGGCCAGCGGTATCGTCGACGCCGATGAGCGCCGCGAGGTGATGCGCCGGATCCAGGAAATCATGCGCGAAGAGGGCGTGGCGATCATCCCGTTCTGGCGGTCCATCTACAACAACAGGCGCCCGAACATCCACAACGCCGACATGCACCCGGTGTTCGAGATCCGTTACCAGCACATCTGGATGTCCTGAGGGGACCGTTGCGGCGGGGCGGCGCCCCGCACCCCGCCGCGCCTCCCTCCCACGCCACGCGTGACGCGCAGCGCGGTGCCAGATCGGAGAGGAGACATCTCGCATGCTCTGGTTCCTGCTGCGCCGCACGGGCGTGATGCTGCTCACCGCGCTGTGCCTGACCTTCGTGGTCTTCGCGCTGACCAACATGCCCGCGAAGCTGGAAACACTGGCGAAGACGCAGGCGGGGTCGCGGATCTCGGATGCCGAGGTCGCGAGCTGGCTGGAGCGCAACGGCTACGGCCAACCCATGCTCCGGCGCTATGGGGAATGGCTGGGGGTGGTGCCGGGCTGGCGGCGCGTGGACAGCGACGGGCAGATGACCGGGCGCTGTTACCGGCTGGCAGCCGCCGGTGCCACCGAAACGGTGCCCACGCGCTGCGGGCTGTTGCAGGGGCACTTCGGCACCTCCACCCGGTTTCGCGCGCCGGTGGCCGAGGTGATCTCGGACCGGCTGGGCGCGACGGGCATGCTGATGCTGTGGGTGGTGATCGTGATGGTGCCCATGGCGCTGGTGGTGGGAGTGCTTGCGGGCATGCGCGAAGGCTCGCGCACCGACCGCAGCCTGTCGACCTTCGCGATCGCGTCGACGGCGACGCCCGAATACGTCTCGGGGGTGTTCTTCATCGCGCTGCTGGCGTCGTCGACGGTGGGCGTGTCGCCGCTGCTCAACAGCTGGGGCGTGATCGACAGCCCGGTGCTGTTCCAGGGCAACGCGCGCTCGGCGATGGAGCAGATCACTTTCTGGAACTTCGCGCTGCCGGTGATGACCATCGCGCTGTTCGGCATGGGCTACATCGCCCGGATCACGCGGGCCTCGATGGCCGAGGTGATGACCCGGCAATACATCCGCACCGCGCGGCTGAAGGGCGCGCGCTTCTCGGTGATCGTGCTGCGCCATGCGCTGCGCAACGCGCTGATCGCGCCGTTCACGGTGATCATGCTGCAGATCCCGTGGCTGCTGAACGGCGTCGTGGTGGTCGAGGTGCTGTTCTCCTACCCCGGTTTCGGCTGGGCGCTGTTCGAGGCCGCGATGAACAACGATATCGAGCTGCTGCTGGCGGCCTCGGTGGTGGCGGTGATTGTGGTGCTGCTGACGCAGCTGATCTCGGATGTGGGGTATGCGTATCTCAACCCACGGATCCGGGTCGCCTGAGGGAGCACGGGGGCGATGGAACAGCTTGGCTGGCTGGCGATCGGGGGGCGCGTGGCGGTGCAGTTCCTGCCCGTCTGGGCGGCGATGGCGCTGGTCTTCGCGGTGTCGATCCGCTGGAAGCGCCGCCTCGGGCTCTACGGGCGCGTGTTCGACTCGCGCGTGGGCACGCTCGGCTTCGCGCTGGTGCTGTTCTGGGGTCTGACCGCGCTTTTCGCCGATCTGATCGTCACGCACGACCCGTTCGCGCAGGTCTCGCAGATGCGCAACGCGCCCCCCGGCACGCCGCTGCCGGACCCCGCCGGGCGCTACGAGGTGTTCCTGCTGGGCGGCGACTCGATCGCGCGCGACGTGTTCTCGCGCGCGGTGATGGGCGCGCGCGAGGTGCTGCGCATCGCGCCCTTCGCGGCGATGATCTCGTTCATGATCGGCATCGCGCTGGGCCTGCCCGCGGGCTATTTCGGCGGCAAGCTGGACACCGGGCTGACGTTTCTGGCCAATCTGGTGCTGGCCTTCCCGGTGATCTTGCTGTTCTTCCTGCTGGTCGCCCCCGATATCCAGGAGACGATGCTCCCCGTGACCATGGCGGGCGTGCTGTTCGTGGTGCCGATCCTGTTCCTGACCGTGCTGCTGAACGCGCGGTTCTTCACCCGCCCCGCGCAGCGCAACCTCTATGTGGGCGCGGTGCTGGTGCTGGGGGTCTGGGCCTGGTCGGGGCTCGTCTTCAATGCCGATCCGCTGGGCATCTGGGGCATGTCGCCCAATATCCTCAACGTGTTCGTGGCGGTGGTGTTCGTGAACGCGCCCACGGTGTTCCGCATCGTGCGTGGGCTCACGCTCGACATCCGCACCCGCGACTACGTCGCCGCCGCCCAGACGCGCGGCGAGGGGCCGTGGTACATCATGATGTGGGAAATCCTGCCCAATGCCCGCGGCCCGCTGATCGTCGATTTCTGCCTGCGCATCGGCTACACCACCATCCTGCTGGGCACGCTGGGCTTTTTCGGCCTCGGCGTCAGCCCCGAAAGCCCTGACTGGGGCTCCACCATCAATGACGGCCGCCGCCTGCTGACCATTCACCCCCACGCCGCGCTGGTGCCCGCGTTCTCGCTCATGTCGCTGGTGCTCGGGCTCAACCTGCTCGCCGACGGGTTGCGCGAAGAAAGCCTCAAGGACTGATGCCCCCTTTCATCCTGACAAGAATATCCCACGGGGGTCGCCATTGTCGCGCCATTGGTCCGAGAGACAATGGCGACGGGTGTGAAACCCCCGCTCCCGCCGCCTGACAGGAGCGCCGAACATGTCCGATAAAGCGCCTATCCTCGAAATCGAGAACCTCTCGATCTCCTTCTTCACCCGCCGCGGCGAGATCCCGGCGGTGATGGATTTTTCCTGCACCGTCATGCCGGGCGAGGCGATGGGGCTGGTGGGCGAATCCGGCTGCGGCAAGTCCACCGTGGCGCTGGGGGTGATGCGCGATCTGGGCACCAACGGGCGCATCACCGGCGGCGCGATCCGCTTCAAGGGGCAGGACCTGACCACGCTGGACGACGGCGCGCTGCGCCGGCTGCGCGGCTCGGAAATCGCGATGATCTATCAGGAGCCCATGGCCAGCCTGAACCCGGCGATGACCGTGGGCCGGCAGCTGATGGAAGTGCCGATGATCCACCGCGCGATGCCGCGAGCCGAGGCCCGCGCGCTTGCCCGCCAGATGGTCGCCGATGTGCGCCTGCCCGACCCGGACCGCATCCTCGATGCCTATCCGCACCAGCTCTCGGGCGGGCAGCAGCAGCGCATCGTCATCGCCATGGCGCTGATGGCGAACCCGTCGCTGCTGATCCTCGATGAGCCCACCACCGCGCTCGACGTGACGGTCGAGGCCGGGATCGTCGATCTGGTCCGTGATCTGGGGCGGCGCTACGGAACGTCGATGCTGTTCATCAGCCACAATCTCGGGCTGATCCGCGAGACCTGCGACCGGCTCTGCGTCATGTATTCGGGCGAGGCGGTCGAGACCGGCAACATCGCCGACGTGTTCGAGCGGATGCGCCATCCCTACACGCAGGCGCTGTTCCGCGCCATTCCGCTGCCCGGTGCCGACAGGACCACCCGCCCGCTGCGCGCCATCCCCGGCAACTTCCCGCTGCCCGATGCGCGCCCGCCGGGGTGCAATTTCGGCCCGCGCTGCGCCTATTTCCAGCCCGGGCGCTGCGACGCCGCCGACATCGCCATGACCGACATCGCCGGCGACACCCGCCACCGCTCACGCTGCCTGCGCGTGGCCGAGATCGACTGGTCCGCCCCCGACACCGCGACCGAGGCGCACCCCCGCACCCCCGCGGGCGAGGTCGTGCTGCGCATGGAGGACGTGCGCAAATACTACACGGTCGCCGCCAGCGCGCTCTTCGGCGGCGGCGCGGACAAGGTCGTCAAGGCCAACGAGACGCTCAGCTTCGAGGCCCGCGCGGGCGAGACGCTGGCCATCGTCGGCGAATCCGGCTGCGGCAAGTCCACCTTCGCCAAGGTGCTCATGGGGCTCGAAACCGCGACCTCGGGGCGGATCATGCTGTTTGACGAAAACGTCCAGTCGACCGCGATCCAGCACCGCCGCACCGACACCGTCTCGGCGCTGCAGATGGTCTTCCAGAACCCGTTCGACACGCTCAACCCGTCGATGACCGTGGGCGCGCAGATCCTGCGCGCGCTGGAAATCTTCCGCGTCGGCGCCACCACCGCCGAGCGCCGCGCGCGCATGCTCGAGCTGCTCGACCTGGTCAAGCTGCCGCGCGATTTCGCGGGCCGCATGCCGCGCCAGCTTTCGGGCGGGCAGAAGCAGCGCGTCGGCATCGCGCGGGCGTTCGCGGGCGATGCGCGGGTGGTGGTGGCGGACGAACCGGTCTCGGCGCTCGATGTGTCGGTGCAGGCGGCGGTCACCGATCTGCTGATGGAGATCCAGCGGCGCAACGCCACCACGCTTTTGTTCATCAGCCACGACCTGTCGATCGTGCGGTATCTGTCGGACCGGGTGATGGTGATGTATCTGGGCCATGTGGTCGAGATCGGCCCCACCGAGCAGGTCTTCGCGCCGCCCTACCATCCCTATACCGAGGCGTTGCTGTCGGCGGTGCCCATCGCCGACACCTCGGTCGAAAAGCGCCGCATCGTGCTTGAGGGGGACATCCCCAGCGCGATGGACCCGCCCTCGGGGTGTCCGTTCCAGACCCGCTGCCGCTGGAAGGCGCAGGTGCCCGGCGGGCTGTGCGAAACCGACGTCCCGCCGATGGTGACGCTGTCCGAGGGCCATTCGATCAAGTGCCATCTGGCCGAGGACATCCTGCGCCGGATGGAGCCCGTGTTCACGCAGGCGGCGCAGTAGCCGCGCCCCGCCCCAGCCCCAGCCGCGCAAACGCCGCATCGAGCGCGGCCCAGTCGTCGAGCTCCAGCCGCACCGGCAGCGCCAGCACGCGGGCGCGGAAATCGCGTGGCAGGCGCACCGCGTCCTTCTCGGTTGTGACCAGCTGCGCGCCCAGCGCGCGGGCCTCCAGATCGAGGCGCTTCATCAGCGCGGGTGTGAGCGGCTGGTGGTCCGACAACGCCTCGGCACGCAGCAGCTCGGCGCCCTGCGCTCGCAGCGTGGCAAAGAACTTCTCGGGGTGGCCGATCCCGGCAAACGCCAGCGCGCGCAGCCCCTGCCACTGCATGCCCGTGGGCAGCACCCGCAACGCCGCGTGGACCCGCGGGCAGGGCAGCGCCGCGCCCCAGGTGTCGGTGAACCGCGCCTGCGCCTCCGCCCCGCCGACCGAGAGCACCAGATCCGCGCGCCGCAGTCCCGCCGCCACCGGCTCGCGCAGCGGGCCTGCGGGCAGGACGCGGCCATTGCCGAAGCCGCGCGCGGCATCGACGACGACCACGCTCAGATCCTTCGCCACGCCCGGGTTCTGGAACCCGTCATCGAGCAGCACCGCCTCCGCGCCATCCGCGACTGCCGCGCGCACCCCCGCCGCCCGGTCGCGCGCCACCCACACCGGCGCGAAGGCCGCGATCAGCAGCGGCTCGTCGCCGGCATCGGCGGCGCGGTGGCGGCGCAGGTCCACCCG
>PUOA01000085.1 GCA_003551925.1 Paracoccaceae bacterium | reverse complement strand
AGCTATTGTTCCGACTTATGTGACTGATGGTTTGAATCGCCATCCGGTGCAGACGCGACCGGCAGCGAAACGCTGCCAGGGGTGCCGACATCTTCCACCTCGGCAGCCGCCGGGTGAATTGCAGCGCCCCGACCTATACCCCGGACGCGGCATGGGTGCCGCAGCAGGCGCGCAACACGCGCATGTGGTGCGCGAAGCAGGGGATCGAGGCGGGTTTCGGACCGCAGCGGATGATCTATGCCGACTGCACCGCCTCGGGTCGGGCGCTCGCGCAGGTCGAGGATTTCATCCGCGACCAGGTCCTGCCGGTCTATGCCAACAGCCACACCGAAGCATCGTGGTGCGGCGCGGCGATGACGCAGCTGCGCGCCGCCGCGCGCTGCACGGTCGATCCGGCAACCGCGCGCTTCCGGTTGAGCGATCCCGCGCCGGCCGACACCCGGGAGAATGCCCGGAAGGTGCCCTTCTTGTCGCAGAGCCGGCTCAGGAGGGAGTCGGTCCTTTGAAATCCTGCCATGCGCATGCTGGCATGTCAGTGATCATGGTTGACATTTCAAAACGCACTTGCAAACCTTCCAGGATGCTGGATCCGGATTCTCCATTCTCGCCTGCGCCGAACGCTGCCCCCTTGAAGGAGGTTGCGCTGGATCGCTTGCGTGCCGCGATCCTGTCGGTGGAGCTTGCGCCTGGCATGCAGGTCTCAGAAGCACAGCTCTGCGCACGTTACGGGCTGTCGAAGGCGGCGGTGCGCAACGCGCTGGCGCGGCTTCAGGGCGAGCGCCTGGTGCATGCATCAGCGCGGCGCGGATATACGGTTGCGCCGATCACGCCGCGAAGCCTCGACGACCTTGTGGAGGCGCGGCGCCTTGCAGAGCCGGCGCTCGCGACGCTCTCCTGCTCTGCGTCGCAGATGGCCGAGCTGCGCAAGCGCGCCCTCGTTGCGGATACGGCGGCAGGATCGGGGGATCGCCGTGCAGCCTACGGGGCCGAGCGCGCGTTCTGCGCTGCGCTCGCGGCGCCGCTGCCGAATGATACCGTGCGCCATTGGCTGGCGCAGCTCTGGGATGAAACGCACCGTGCCGGTCTGGCGCTGCATGTGCCCGCGCAGGCCTTGGCGCAGGGCGGATGCGCCGCGCTGGCCGAGCGCCTGGCCGAGGGGGACGTGGCACGCACGACCGCCGCCTTGCTGGCACGCATCGACGGCTTTGCAGCGGCCGTCGACGCGGTTCTGCGACGCTCGGATGCGCCCATCCACGCGCCGGGTCGTCAGGCACCACCGCGAGCGTCGCGGGCAGTGCGGCCGAATGCTGCTTTCGTCACGAAGAACCACCAACAGGGAGACGTCACGCCATGAGCCACTTCTGGAAGCCCGTCCGAAAGGGCGCCGTCGCAACGGTGTTCCTGGGCGCCATGAGCGCGCAGGCGGTTGCGCTGGAGACCGTGGTCATCGATCTGGTGAACGAACCATCGTCGCTTGACCCACATGTTCAGTGGAACCCTGACAGCTATGCGGTCTATCGCAACATCTTCGACAACCTGCTGACCCGCGATGACGACGGCGAGATCATCCCGCAGGTGGCGACTGCATGGGAGTACCTGTCGGACACCGAGATCGCCTTCACCATCCGCACCGACATCACCTTCCATGACGGCACGCCGCTCACCGCCGAGGATGTCGCTTTCAGCGTGGAGCGGATCACCGACCCGGATTTCGGCAGCCCTCAGCTGGGGCAGTTCAACCAGATCACCGCCGCCGAGGTGACGGGGGACGACACCGTGGTGCTGACCACCGCGCGCCCCTACCCGGCGCTTCTGGCGCAGCTGGTGAAGCTGTCGATCGTCCCGGCCGAGCACGTTCAGGAGGTCGGCGACGACGCGTTCAACGCGGCCCCGCTGGGGTCGGGGCCGTATGTGTTCGACGCCTGGCAGCGCGGCGTGCAGGTCACGCTGACCCGCAATGACGACTACTGGGGCGATGCCGGTCCGTTCGAGCGCGCGGAATTCCGCGCCGTGCCCGATGCCGCCACGCGCGTTGCCAATCTGCAAAGCGGCGCCAGCAACCTGATCGTCACCATCGACCCTGACATGGCCATGCAGCTGGACATGGCCGCGGGGGTCAGCCCGCGTTCGGCGCTCACCGAACGTGTGGGCTTCCTGCGCCTCAACGGCGCACGCGAGGAGCTCGAAGACCTCCGCATGCGGCAGGCGATCGCGCACGCCATCGACAAGGAGCTGATCGTCGAAGGGTTGCTCGCCGGCTTTGATCGGCCCGTGGATCAGATGCTGTCGCCCGCCCATTTCGGCTGGATCGACGGGATCGAGGGGCTGCCCTACGACCCCGACACCGCCCGCGCGCTGATCGAGGAGATCGGCGAGGATGCGCAGCGCCCGATGGTGTTCGCCACCGCTCCGGTGTTCGACCAGCGCATCGTGCAGGCGCTGCAGCAGATGCTGTCCGAGGTCGGGCTGAACGTGTCGATCGAGCTGAGCGACATGTCGAGCTATCTCTCGCGCGTGCAGTCCGACCCCGAGGATGCGCCGCACATGAACTTCGGGCGCTGGTCCTGCGCCTGTCAGGATGCGGACGGGGTGCTGCACCCGCTGCTGCACTCCAGCAGTTCGTGGTCGACCCTGAACGATCCGGAGTTCGACGCCCCGCTGGAAGCCGCGCGCGAAACGCTGGACGAGGACGAGCGCCTGGACGCGTATCGCGCGGTGCATGAGCGCGTCATCGCCGAGGTTCCTCTGGTGCCGCTCTATCAGGCCGCGATCCTCTACGGCGTCGATGATCGCCTCGAATGGACGCCCACGCCCAACGAGAGCATGTTCCTGAACCGGATGGGCTGGAGCGACTGACGCGCCTTCCCCGCCGGGTCGCCGAGCCGGCCCGGCGGTCCGCCCACAAGGAGCGCCCGCGATGACATCGTTTCTGGTCCGCAGAACCGGCCAGGCCGCGCTGGCGCTGTTCGGCGTGTGCACGCTGATCTTCTTTCTGACGCGGCTGACCGGCGACCCGGTGCTGCTGATGGCCCCCGAGGGCGCGACCCGCGCCGATATCGAAGCCCTGCGCACCGCGTTGGGCTTCGACCGTCCGCTGATCGTCCAGTACTGGGAGTATCTCAACGGGCTGATGCGCTTCGATTTCGGCCAGTCGATCGTGCAGCGGGTCCCGGTGATGGACATCATCGTATCGCGGCTTCCCTACACGCTCGGGCTGGCGGCGGCGGCGCTCGTCGTGGCGCTGGGGCTGGGGGTGCCGATGGGCGTCTACATGGCCGTTCATCGCGCGCGCCCGCTGGCTCGGGTGCTGATGGGGGTGGTGCTGGCGGGGCAGAGCCTGCCGACCTTCTGGTCCGGGATCCTGCTGATCAGCCTGTTCGCGGTCACGCTGGGCTGGTTGCCGTCATCGGGCGCGCGCGAGGTGACGAGCGTCATCATGCCGGCGATTGCGCTGGGGTTGCTGAGCATGGCGACCTTTGCACGGGTTGCCCGCAGCGCGGTGCTGGACGAACTCTCCAAGCCTTACGTCCGCGCGGCGCGCGCCAAGGGGCTGTCGACCGGCCGCGTGGTGCGCCGGCATGTTCTGCGCAACGGGTCGATCCCGGTGATCTCGGTGTCGGCGCTGGAAATCGCCAACCTGCTGGCCGGCGCGGTCATCGTCGAAACGGTGTTCGCGTGGCCGGGGCTGGGGCTGCTGACCGTGCAGGCGATTCAGGCGCGCGACTTTCCGATCGTCGAGGCGGTGGTCCTGCTGTCCGCCGTCGTGTCGATCGGGCTGAACCTGATCGCGGATATCCTTTACAGCGTCGTCGACCCGCGGATCACGCTCGACGGGGCGGCGCGATGAGCGTGCGCGCCGCGATGCGTCGGCGCAACTGGTGGATTGCGCCGCATCTGTGGCCGTTCGTGGCCATTCTGCTTGGCTTCGCGGCGATGGCGCTGCTTGCGCCGTGGCTCGCGCCAGCCGACCCGACAAGCCAGAACCTGCTGGGACGCCTGCGCCCCCCGGGCGAGGAGGTGCGCGGCTTCACCTATCTGCTGGGCAGCGACGAGCTGGGCCGCGATCTGCTCAGCCGGCTGATCTTCGGGGCGCAGGTCTCGCTCAGCGTGGCGATCCTGTCGGTGCTGATCAGCGGGCTCGCGGGCACGGCACTGGGCATGATCGCGGCCTATTTCCGGGGCTGGACGGACACGGTCATCATGCGCGTGGTCGACATCTTCCTGTCGGTGCCGCCCATCCTGCTGGCGATCATCACCGTTGCGGTGTTGGGGCCGGGGCTGTGGAACGTGATCATCGTGCTCGCCCTGACGCGCTGGCCGCGTTACGCCCGCGTCGCCTATGGCCAGACCCTGGCGGTCATGAACATGCCGTTCGTCCGGATCGCCCGCTTCAGCGGTGCGAGCGCGGGGCGCATTCTGGCCGTGCATGTGCTGCCGAACATCATCGGTCCGCTGATGGTGATCGTGACGCTCGAATTCGGCCTGATGGTGCTGTTCGAGGCCGGGCTGTCCTTTCTGGGGCTGGGCGTGCAACCGCCGACCCCAAGCTGGGGTGCGATGCTGAGCACGGGGCGCAATTACGTCGCAAGCGCGTGGTGGATCGCCGCGTTTCCCGGGCTGTGCCTGTTCCTGCTGGTGCTGGCGGTAAACGTCATCGGCGATGATCTGCGCGACCGGTACGACCGGCGCGGAACCGAAAGGAGCAAGGCATGACGCCGGACTATCACGGCCATTTCGCGGGCAAGACGGTGGTGCTCACGGGGGCCTGCGGGGTCATCGGGGACTGGCTGGCGCGCGGCTTCGCGGAGCAGGGCGCGCGGCTGATGCTCAGCGACCGGATGCCCGACAAGCTGCGGACGCTGGCCGAGCGCCTGCCGACCGAGACCCGCACCCATGTCACCGAGCTGACCGAGGACGCCAGCCTGCGCGACCTGATCGCCACCACGACGCAGGCCTGGGGCGCGCCCGATATCGTGATCAACAATGCCGGCGTCTATCCCAGCGGCTGGCTGCTGGACATCGATCTGGCCGAATGGGACCGGATTTTCGACGTGAACCTGCGCGCGGTCTTCGCGCTGACGCAGGGCTTTGCCCGCGCGATGGTCGAACACGAAAAGCCGGGCGCGATCGTCAACATCTCGTCGGGGGCGGCGCGCAAGATGCGCACGACTGTGGTCCCCTACTGCGTGTCGAAGACCGCGCTGGACCGGCTCACCAAGGGCTTCGCGCTGGAGCTTGCGCGCCACGGGATCCGCGTGAACAGCGTCGAACCCGGCTTCGCGGCCGGGTCCGAGGCCAGCCCCGTGCCGCCGGCGCATGTGCAGGCGGTCACGGCCGGCATCCCGCTGGGCCGCGCGTCCGAGCCCGGCGACGCGCTCGCGGCGGTGCTGTGGCTGTGCTCGCCCGCGGCGGCCTATGTGACCGGCGCCACGCTCGCGGTGGATGGCGGCAATTCGATCGGCGCGTCGGTCGTGTTTCAGGACAAGAAGGAGCCTCTATGACCCTCGACCGGCCGTCCTATGTCTGGCCGGGCGGCAAACGCTCGGCCGCCTGCTTCAGCGTCGATGTCGACGCCGAGGCGCCGTATCTCTGGCAGCACCGCGCGGCCATGCCCGACACCATCGGCGCGCTGGAACAGCGCCGCTTCGGCCCGCGCGAAGGGCTCTGGCGGCTGACCGATCTGCTCGAGCGGCACGGCATCCGGGGCAGCTTCTACGTGCCCGGCGTGGTGGCCGAGACATATCCCGACATCCTGCCCGAGCTGTGCCGCCGCGGGCACGAGGTCGGGCTGCACGGGTGGCTGCACGAGCTTGTCGCCGACACCACGCAGGCCGATTTCGTCCGCGCGCTCGACCGCGCGCTCGCGCTGTTCGAGGCGCAGACCGGACAGGCGCCCGCCGGCTTCCGCTCACCGGCGTGGGAGATGACGCCCGCCATGCTCGCCGCGCTCAGGGAGCGCGGGCTGCGGTATGACAGCAGCCTGATGGGGTATGAGCACCCCTACGAGATCGACGGGATCACCGAGATCCCGGTGCACTGGTCCGTCGATGACGCGATCTACTTCAAGTTCCTCGGCGGTGGCGCGGACAAATGGCCGCCCGTTGCCCCGTTGCACGTCGGCGAGGCGTGGCTCCACGAATGGCGCAGCGGATCCGCGTATGGGTCACTGTTCATGGTGACGGTGCACCCGTGGATCTCCGGGCGCGCAGGGCGGATCGCAATGCTGGACCACGTGCTCGAAACGATCACCGGCGACGCGGCGACCTGGTGGGCCACGGCCGCCGAGATCGCCGACTGGCACGCGCGCTCGCCCAACGCGGGCCGGTTTTTGGTTGCGGCGACCGTCCCGACAGGTGCGGCATGAACGCGAGCTGGCGCATCGCAAAGGCCCCTGTCACGGGCAGCAACGGGGTGGTCACCGCGCAGCACCCTGCCGCCGCGCGCGCCGGTGCCGAGGTGCTGGCCCGCGGCGGCAACGCGGTCGATGCGGCGGTGGCCGCGACGCTGGTGCTGTCGGTGGTGGAGCCGTGGCTCAGTGGTATCGGCGGCGGCGGTTTCCTGTTGCGGATGGACCGCGACGGCGGCGCCGAGGCGCTCGATTTCAACATGATCTCAAGCCGGCATACCCGTGCCGAGGATTACCCGCTGGTCGACGGCCGCGGCGGCGACTGGTTCGACTGGCCCGCGGTCGAAGGCGACCGCAACCTCGCCGGGCCAGCGTCGATCTGCGTGCCCGGGGCCGTGGCGGGGCTCGGCGCCGCGCTCGAACGGTATGGGTCGATCGCCTGGGCCGATGCGGT
>PUOA01000234.1 GCA_003551925.1 Paracoccaceae bacterium | reverse complement strand
CGGCCCCGGCAGCGCGGGCGGGTGGGTGGGTGGGGCCGCGGTGCCGGGGGCGCGCGCGGTCGGCGGCGGACCGGGTGCGCTCGGGGCTCGGCGGATGCGACCCACTGCGCGGGTGACGCGGGCGGCGGCGATGCTATACACAAGGCTGTATCGCTTCGAAACGAGGTCGCGGATGACGCACCCGGTATCGCCCTTCGCGCTGGCCACGCTGGCCCCGGTGCTGCTGCTGGCGGCGGGGGGGATATTGGGCGGCGCGTGGATCTGGGCCGCAGCCCTTTACATGTCGTTCTTCGCGCTGGGGCTGGACCAGATCCTGACGGTCGCGGACCGCGATGGCGCGCCGGGGTCGGAGTTTCCCGCCGCCGACGCGCTTTCGGCCGCGCTGGCGCTGGCGCATCTGGCGCTTATGCCGCTGGGCGCGGCGGCGGTGGCCGGCCTGACCGGGCTGTCGGGCGCCGAGCGGGTGGTGGCGTTCTTCGGCTTCGGGCTGTTCTTCGGGCAGCTGAGCAATTCGAACGCGCACGAGCTGATCCACCGCGGCAACCGTCTGCTGTTCGGGCTGGGCAAGTGGGTCTATATCTCGATGCTCTACGGCCACCACACCACCGCGCACCGGCTCTTGCACCACGTCCATGTCGGCACGCCGCAGGACCCGAATTTCCCGCGCAAGGGCATGAGCTTCTACCGCAATTTCCTGCGCGGCTGGACCGGCAGCTTCGTGCAGGGCTTCCGGGTCGAGCGCGCGCGCGCCGCGCGCGCCGGCAAACCCGCATGGACCAACCCCTACCTGACCTATGTCGGCGGCGCGCTGGCGTTGCTGGCGCTGTGCTGGGCCACGCTGGGGGGTGCTGCGGTGCTGGCGTGGCTGGGGCTGTCGTTCTACGCGCAGACACAGCTGGCGATGGTGGATTACCTGCAGCATTACGGGCTCGAACGCCGCCCCCTGCCACAGGGCGGCTATGAGCCGCAGACCATCCACCATTCGTGGAACACGCCGCACTGGTTCTCGTCGCACATGATGGTGAACGCGCCGCGCCACTCGGACCACCACGCAAACCCCGCGCGCCCCTACCCTGCCCTGCGCCTGCCCGAGGAGATGCCCGTGCTGCCCTATTCACTGCCCGCCATGGGGATGGTTGCGCTGTGGCCGCCGCTGTGGTTCCGGCTCATGGACCGCCGCGTGGACGCCGCGCTGGCGCGCGCGCGCGCCGCCACCGCAATGCCGGAGACCGCGTCATGATGCGCCTGCCCTTGCTGATCATCGCCGCGGCCGCGCTGGTCCAGACCGCCGCCGCGGGTCAGAGCCCGATGACCGCCGAGGAGTTCGAGGCCTACGTCACCGGCCGCACACTGACCTTCGGAACCGACGGCGTGCCCTACGGGATCGAGGAGTTCCGCGAGGGCCGCCGCACCACCTGGGCCTTCATGGGCGAGGAGTGCCGCGAGGGGGTCTGGTTCGAAAGCGACAGCTACATCTGCTTCGCCTACGAAGACGACCCGCAGACGCATTGCTGGCAGTTTTTCCAGACCGATGCCGGCCTGCGCGCGCGCTTTCAGGGCGACCCGCCCGGCAATGATCTTTACGAAATCGAACAGAGTGACCGCCCGCTGATCTGCCCGGGCCCGCAGATCGGCGCCTGACCGGGCGGACCAGCGCCGCCGGTCGCGGCAGTCGTCAGCGCCGCCGGTCGCGGCGAGAGGACATCGGCTGGAACGCCACGGCCACATGTGCCTCGCAATACGGCTTGCCCGGCTGCACGGGCAGACCGCAGAACCAGAAATCGTCGGTCGCGGGGTCGCCCACAGGCCATTTGCAGGTGCGCTCGGTCAATTCCATCAGCGTCAGACGGCGCGCGGATTTCTCGACCTCGCGGACCGTGGCCAGCGCTTCGGCGCTGACCTCGTTGGCCGAAGGCTGAGGCGGCAGCGGCTGGCCCGCGGGCACGATGCCGCGGCGCGCGAACGCCCCGGGGGCTGAAACGGGCTCGCGCACCATTTCCTCCTCGACGGCCTGCTCGGCGGGCTGCGGGGGCGCTTCCTCGGGGATGATGGCGGGCTCGGGCTCGGCGACTTCGGAGATCCCGGCTTCGGCCTCGGGCACCGCATCGGCGCCCGCGCTCGCCAGCGCCACAACCGCCTCGTCGGGCGCCGGCGTGGGCGTTTCCACCGGCGACGGCGCCGGATCGGCCGCGGGCGGGGCAGCGACACGGTTCGACAGGCCCAGCCGATGCACCTTGCCGATCACCGCGTTGCGCGTGACACCGCCCAGCTCCTTGGCGATCTGCGAGGCCGACTGCCCCTCGGACCACATCCGCTTGAGGGTTTCGACGCGCTCTTCGGTCCAGGACATTGCCGTGCCTCCGGCTGATATCCCCGCCCGAAGGCAGGGGGGGTTCAAGTTTCCGCACTGCGCCCTATTCTAGGGAGCAGGTGGCGGGATACAAGGACCGCCGGGAAAGAACCATGCCAATCGCGCAGACGGGAATCGCCAGCATGCAGAGCGAAACAATGGGAACCCGCCGCTTCGGCCGCGTCAACTGGCTGGGGTTGCGGACGCTCGCGGAGCGCGAATCGCGGCGCTTTCTGGTGGTCTGGACGCAGACCCTGGCGGCACCGCTGGTGACCGCGGGGCTGTTCCTGGCGGTGTTCGCGCTCGCGATCGGCCCGATGCGCGGAGACGTGATGGGCGTGCCGTTCCTGGCATTCCTGGCACCGGGGATCCTGATGATGACGGTGATTCAGAACGCGTTTGCAAACACCTCGTCGTCGATCGTCATCGCCAAGGTGCAGGGCAACATCGTCGACACCCTGATGCCGCCGCTGTCGCCGGCCGAGCTGGTGGCGGGCTTCATGGCCGGAGGCATCGCGCGCGGCGCGATGGTGGGCGGCGTGATCGTGCTGGCGCTGGTGCTGCTGCTGGGACAGAGCGTCGCACAACCGCTGTGGCTGCTCGCGTTCCTGATCCTCGGCGCGGCGATGCTGTCGGCGTTGGGCATCGCGGCGGGGATCATGGCCAACAAGTTCGACCAGATCGCGGCGATCACCAACTTCATCGTCGTGCCGCTGTCGTTCCTGTCGGGCACCTTCTATTCCATCGCGGCGCTGCCCCCGGCGCTGGAGGCGGCGAGCCGCGCAAACCCGGTGTTCTATCTGATCGACGGGGCGCGCTACGGCATGATCGGAACCTCGGACGCGCCGCCGCTGCTGGGGCTGGTGGTGGTCTCGGGCGCCACCGCGCTGCTGATGGCGCTGTGCTGGCGGTGGTTGGCGACCGGCTACCGGCTGAAACCCTGACGCTCCCCGGCGTCGCTTCAAGGAGAGCCCGCATGCGCGTGCCCCGTCTTGTCCTTGCCCTCGTGTTCGGCCTTGTCGCCCCGCAGGCGCATGGCGGCGAAGAGCTGTGGCGCGAGTGTCGCGTCTGTCACCAGGTCACCGCGCCCGACGGCACCGTCCTGGCCCGAGGCGGACGCGCGGCGCCGAACCTCCATGGTATCGTGGGGCGAACCGCGGCGGGCGATGACGGGTTTCGCCGCTATTCCGAAGCGATGCGCCGCGCGGGTGCGGACGGGCTGGTCTGGACGCGCAACGCATTGCGCGACTACATCCGCGATCCTGACGGGTTTCTGAGCGCACGCACCGGCATGGCGATCGACGACGGCAAGATGCCCGCGCCGCCCGCCACGGATGTCGAGGGGTTGATCACCTTCATCGACGAGTTGTCGCGCTGAACCCGCGACGCCGCGCCCCCGGCCAGGGGCATCGCGCGCGACGCAGGGCATCAGCGGCGTTCGGCCAGCTTGCAAGGCCGCGCGCCCATCGCCCCGCAAGGACCATGCCGGTGGCAAGGGTGAGAGGCTGGACATCGACCCGGGTGCGGATTGCTGCGGCTGCTTCCTTCCGGACCTGACCGGGTTCGCAAGGCACCCGCCCGAGCCAACCTCTCGCGGGTGCACCTAGGATGTGTGAACCGGAATTGCAAGCGGTCGCGACCGCGGAACCGGGGGGCGCCAGCGCCCGCGGTGCGGCATGCACCGGGAACCGCGCCACGCCGCGATCGTCGAAAACCCGCCCCGATCGGGCCGGGCGGCGCGGCTGCACGAGCAACCGCGCGCACCATGCCGGCAACCCAGGCGCGCCGGTCAGACATCGCTGCGGAAAAGCTCGGTGATCAGCACGCCCTCGACCGTGTCGCCGAGAATGCCGATGGCAGCTTCGTGCAATCCGGTGCGCAACCCGCTCATGTTCTCATTCGCGGTGAACACCCCGTCGAATCCGCCGCTGTTGGCGTGATCGAACATCACCTGCAGGAACGCGTCGCGCAGTCGCGGCTCCTTCGCGAAGACCTGCTCGGTCATGTTTCCCCGCACCTCGATCGCGAGCGCGACGACCATGAGCGACCGAACCGCGCCGCCACGAATGACCGGGATCACGAACTGCTCGCGCAGCCGCACGGCCTCGGCGCCGCGGCGCGGCGCGTCGGTGCGCGCGGCGGTCGCAGCGGTTGTCGGTGCGGGCGCGTCGCCGACCTGCCGCTCGGGCTCGACCACGGGACGCAGCACCACCCCCGCCGCAACCCCGCCCGCAAGCCCCGCCAGGATCACCAGTATCGAGAACACTTTGGACATCACGCCTCCAAGCCCCATGCCGCGCCGTCAGAACGGCGACAGGATATCGGTGATCTGCGCGCCGTATTGCGGCTGCTGCACCGTCGACACCATGCCCCGGCCTCCATACGAGATGCGCGCCCCGGCGATCCGGTCGAAACTGATCTCGTTCTGGCGCGAGATGTCCTCGGGGCGCACATAGCCGGAAACGATCAGGTCGCGCAGTTCGTGATTGACGCGCACCTGCTGGCTCCCCTCGATCCGCAGCACGCCATTGGGCAGCCGCTCGACGACGGTGGACGCCACGCGCAGCGTCAGCCGTTCGTTGCGCTGGATCGACCCGCTGCCCGCGAACGCGCTGTCGCTGCGGGTCTCGATCAGCGAGCCCGCAGCCGCGCCGTCGGGAAGCCGGCGGTTCAGCAGCTGCGGCAGCCCGAAGAACTGCGGCACGCCCATGCTTTGCGACCCGCTGCGATTGCGCCCCGAGGAGTTCGAGATCTCGGCGCTGTCATCGATCTCGATGACCACCGTGAGGATGTCGCCCCGTCGCCCCGCGCGGCGATCGCCCAGCAACGAGCGCTGGCTGGCCGACCACAGCGAGGCATCGTCCGTGGGTTGGCGCCGCTCGGTCACATCGGGCAGCGGAACACCGTAGAGCGCCGAATGCGGGCGCGTGCCCTCGGTCTCGGAGAACTCGGGCGCGCGGCCGACCTCGTTGAGCGACTGACAAGCCGTCATCACCATCACCAGCAGCGCGCAGCGCAAGACAGAAACCATGACCCGGTGTCCTTTTGGTCAGTTCGAGAAAACCTCGACCATGTTGTCGAATGTGACGATCCCCGTAACGGTCGCGCGTGAGGCCAGGTTCATGACCCGCAATGGATCGCCCAGCGCGCCGCGGCCAAGCGCGCGGCCCTCGGTGCGGATCATCAGCGCGCCCTGGCGGTAGACCAGCTGCACGGTCGCGTTCCGCTCGACCACCGCGGCAGGACCGAGATCGGCCAACCGCACGGGGCGGCCGGGATAGATGGCGACGCGCGCCTCGAGCCCGACGACCTCGGCCGGGTCCTGCGCGACGCCGGGTTCGGTGAGCGCGGCGCGCGCGACATCGTCGGGGCCGATCACCTGCATCGCGCGGATCAGGCGCGTGGCGACCAACCCGTCGGCGGCTGCCTGGACGGGCATCAGCAGCGCGACCATCAGCACCGCGCGCAGCATCACCGCACCTGCGTGGTTGCCGCGAGCATCTGGTCGGCGGCGGTGATGATCCGGGCGTTGAGTTCGTAGCCGCGCTGCGCCTTGATGAGCTCGGTGACCTCGCGCACCGCGTCGACCGAGCTTTCCTCCAGATAGCCCTGCCGCAGCGTTCCCAGCCCGTCGGCGCCCGGGTCGCCGACGAACGCCGGCCCCGAGGCTTCGGTCTCTCGGAACAGGTTCGAGCCGATCGCCTCGAGTCCCTTTTCGTTGGTGAAGCTGGCCAGCGTGAGCTGGCCCAGCCGCTCGGGCTGGATACGGTCGCGGAAATAGGCCCAGACCTCGCCCTCGGCGTTGATCGAGATCGAGCGCGCTTCGGTCGGAATCACCAGACCGGGCGAGACCTCGAACCCGTCGGCGGTCACGATCAGCCCGTCACCGCTGCGCTGCAGCGCGCCGTCGCGAGTATAGGCGGGGGCGCCATCGGGGAGCGTGACCTCCAGAAAGCCGCGGCCCTCGATGGCGATGTCAAGCTCGCCCCCCGTCATCGCCGAGGCGCCCTGGGCCAGCTGCATGGTCACCGCCGCCGGGCGCACGCCGAGCCCGATCTGCACGCCCGTGGGCAACATCGAGCCATCGGCGGCGCTGATCGTTCCCGCGCGGGTGTGCTGCTGGTAGTGCAGGTCGGCAAAATCCGCGCGCCGGGCGTTGTAGCCGGTGGTCGACATGTTGGCGAGGTTGTTGGCGATGGTGTCGACGCGCATCTGCTGCGCGCCCATCCCCGAGGCGGCGATCTGCAAGGCTTTCATGGCATGGTCTCCGGTGTCAGCGTCCGAGCGTCTGGATCACGTTGCGTTGGCGTTCATCCTCGCGCTCGAGGAAGCGCTGGCCCTGTTCATAGGCGCGCTGCACCGCGATCAGGCGTGCGATTTCGGTCATGGGGTCGACGTTCGAGCCTTCGACGAAGCGTTGCAGCATCGCCGGTTCGGCAACGGGGACCAGCCCGCCCCCGGTGGCGAAGAGCCCGCCGGCCTCGCGCTGCAGGTCCAGCGG
>PUOA01000007.1 GCA_003551925.1 Paracoccaceae bacterium | reverse complement strand
GGGGCGTGCGGGTGGGCGGGTGGGGCACGCCCCGGGCGCGGTGCAACGCCGAGCACCAGCGCGCCGCCCGAATATGACGGCGCAATCACCCGCCGCGCAACCCTGTTCTCAGCCCCCCAGCGGGCGCAGCATCTCGCGGCTGATGATGTGGCGCTGGATCTCCGAGGTGCCTTCCCAGATCCGCTCGAGCCGCGCGTCGCGCCAGATCCGCTCCAGCGGCAGCTCGTCCATCAGCCCCATGCCGCCATGGATCTGGATCGCCTCGTCGGCGACCATGGCCAGCATCTCGGTGGCCTTGAGCTTGGCCATGGACATGTCGGCCTCGGTCACGCTGCCCTGATCGTATTTCCAGCCCGCCTCCCAGGTCAGAAGCTCCGCCGCCTTCAGCTCGGTCGCCATGTCGGCCAGCTTGAAGCTGATGCCCTGATACTTGCCGATCTGCTGGCCGAACTGGCGCCGCTCGGCCGCCCATGACAGCGCATGCGCCAGCGCCCGGTCGGCGCGGCCCAGGCAGGTCGCGGCGACCTGCAGCCGGGTCGCGCCCAGCCAGGCGCCGGCGACCTCGAACCCCTTGTGGACCTCGCCCAGCACGTTTTCGGCGGGCACGCGGCAATCGTCGAATTCCAGGATCGCGTTGGTGTAGCCGCGGTGGCTGACGTTGCGGTAGCCATCGCGCACGGTGAAGCCCGGCGTGCCCTTGTCCACGAAGAAGGCGGTGATCTTCTTCTTGCGCCCGCGCGGGGTGTCCTCCTCGCCGGTGGCCATGAAGGCGATGGTGAAGCCCGCGATGTCGGCATGGCTGATGAAGTGCTTGGTGCCGTTGAGCACCCAGTCGCCGCCATCGGGCCGCGCGCTGGCCGACATGCCCCGCAGGTCCGAGCCCGCACCCGGTTCGGTCATCGCAAGGCAGTCCCAGGTTTCGCCCTTCATGCAGGGGACAAGGTATTTCTCGCGCTGCGCCGGCGTGCCCGCCAGCAGGATGTTCGACGGCCGCGCCACGCAGGTCCAGTGCAGCGCGTAATTCGCGCGGCCCAGCTCCTTCTCGTAGAGCAGCCAGCTCAGCGTATCGAGCCCCGCGCCGCCGACCTCCTCGGGCATGTTGGCGGCGTAGAGCCCCGCCTCCATCGCCTTGGCCTGCAGCTCGCGGATCAGCTCCATCGGCAGATGGCCGCTGCGTTCGATCGCGGCTTCGTGCGGGTAAAGCTCGGTTTCGACGAAGGCGCGCGTGGTCTCCACGATCATGCGCTGTTCGTCGGTCAGGCCAAACTGCATCACTCGCTCCGTTGCGGTTGGGGGTCGGCGTCGGAGGGATCAAGCCGCAGCGTGACCTCGGCGACGCGGGTTTCGGCGCTGTCGATGGCGACGCGCAGGGTCAGGGGTGGGGTGCCCGCATCGGCCCCGTCGACCGTGGCGCTCAGCGGCGCGCCGCGCGCGGCGCTGGCGTGGCGGGTCATGCGGGTTTCGACCGGGACCAGCGGCGCGTCGATCCCGCGCCGGCGCAGCGCGGCCTGCGCGGCCTCGGACGCCACGCCCAATAGCGGCAGCGGCAGGAGCGCGCCCTCGGCGTCGGTCCAGCCGGGCAGCACCGTGCCGTGCCAGACCGGCCCGTCCACGGGCGCCGTGGCGGCGCGCGCGGCGTCCTGCGCGGCCAGCACCCGCCCCGCGCCCCAGTCGCGCGCCTTGAGCGCGCGCAGGATACCCACAAGGTTGCTGTCGCGGATACGTTCAAGATCGCGGATGCCATGCGCGCCCGATTGCGCGTCGGACTGCCCGGCGATCAGCTCGACCAGCGCATCGTCATAGGGCGGCACATCGGTCAGCCGGGTCCAGGGCAGGCTCAGGCAGGGGCCGAACTGCGCGAGGAAGTGGCGCATGCCAGCCTCGCCGCCGGCGATGCGGAAGGTCTCGAACAGCCCCATCTGCGCCCAGCGCAGCCCGAAGCCGAGCCGGATCGCCTCGTCGATCTCTTCGGTGGTGGCGACACCGTCGCGCACCAGCCACAGCGCCTCGCGCCACACGGCTTCGAGGAACCGGTCGGCGATATGGGCGTCGATTTCCTTGCGCACATGCAGCGGGACCATCCCGATCCCGCGCAGCAGCGCTGACACTTTTTCGACAATCGCCCCGTTATTGGCCGGCGACGGGACAACCTCGACCAGCGGCAGCAGATAGACCGGGTTGAACGGATGCGTCACCAGGATCGCGCCGGGGGTGCGGGCGTTTTGCTGCAACTGTGACGGCTTGTAGCCTGATGTCGAACTGCCAATCGGCGTGTCGGGGGCGGTGGCCTGGACCTCGGCCAGCACGCGGTGCTTGAGCTCCAGCCGCTCGGGCGTGGATTCCTGGATGAACTCGGCGCCGTCGACGGCCTCGGCGATGCTCGGGGCAAGTGTCAGTTTTCCCGCATCGGGCATCGGCAGGTCCGACAGCGCCGGCAGCGCCGCGCGGGCGTTCTCCAGCACCTGCGCCAGCATGCGCTCGGCTGCGGGGTCGGGGTCGAACACCGCCACGTCCCAGCCGTTGAGCAGGAAGCGCGCGGCCCAGCCGCCGCCGATCACGCCACCGCCGATGATCGCGGCCTTGCGCGCGCTCACGCCGGGGCCCGCTTTTCCAGCGCCAGCCGGTCGCGCACCGCGTCAGGGCCAACCACCCGCGCGCCCATGTTCTCGAGGATGGTCACCGCGCGCTCGACCAGCTGCGCGTTGGTGGCCAGGACGCCCTTTTCCAGAAACAGGTTGTCCTCCAGCCCCACGCGCACATTGCCGCCCGCCAGAGCGGCGGCGGCGACATAGGGCATCTGGTTGCGCCCCAGCGCGAAGCCCGACCAGTGCCAGCCGGAGGGGATGTTGTTCACCATCGCCATGAAGGTGTTCAGATCATCCGGCGCGCCCCACGGAACGCCCATGCACAGCTGCACCAGCACGGGTTCGGGGATCACCCCGTCGGCCACCAGCTGTTTGGCGAACCACAGATGGCCGGTGTCAAACGCCTCGATCTCGATCCGCACGCCGCTGGCGACCATGCGCGCGGCCATGTCGCGCAGCATGCCCGGCGTGTTGACCATGATGTAATCGGCCTCGGCGAAGTTCATGGTGCCGCAATCGAGCGTGCACAACTCGGGGCGGCAGTCCACCACATGCTGCACCCGCGCCGCGGCGCCGATCATGTCGGTGCCGTCCACCGGCGGCAGCGGCGTGTCGGTGCCGCCCAGTGTCAGGTCGCCGCCCATGCCGGCGGTGAGGTTCAGCACCACATCGACCGACGCGTCGCGGATGCGCTCGGTCACCTCGCGATAGAGCGCCGGATCGCGCGAGGGGGCGCCGGTGTCGGGATCGCGCACATGGCAATGCACGATCGCGGCGCCGGCGCGGGCGGCGTCGATGGCGGCCTCGGCGATCTGGGCGGGCGAGCGGGGCACATGCGGGCTGCGCTCCTGCGTGCCGCCGGACCCGGTGACGGCACAAGTGATGAAAACCTCGCGATTCATGGTCAGCGGCATGGGGTCCTCCTGCAGGTCTGGTCGGGTGCGCAGCGATCGACAGCGCGCGCATGGCTTGCGCCTCGGCGGCAGACTTGGCAGAGACCGGGCGGAAACGCAACTCGGGCAGGAAAGGGCGCGGCGCATGCGCTATGCAGCGATCACCGACAGGCTGGCGGGCTTGGGCGGGGCGAAATGGGAGATCCACTATCGCGCCCGCGCCTTGCAGGCCGAGGGGCGCGACGTGATCCTGCTGACCGTGGGCGAACCCGACGTGAACGCCCCCGAGGCGCTGATCACCGCCGCCGAAGCCGCGATGCGCGCCGGGCGCACCGGCTATGCCGACGGTCGCGGCGAGCCTGCGCTCTTGCGCGCGCTGTCCGAGCGCTACACCGCCCGGCTGGGCCGCGCCTTCGGGCCCGAACATTTCATCGCCTTCCCCGGCACGCAGACCGCGCTTTTCGCGGTGCTCATGGGCATGACCGAAACCGGGTGCGAGGTGCTGGTCGGCGATCCGATGTATGCCACCTATGAAGGCGTGATCCGCGCCAGCGGCGCCACCCCGGTGCCGGTGCCGCTGCGCGCCGAAGCCGGGTTCCGCATCCAGCCCGACGACATTGCCGCCGCAGTGACGCCGCGCGCCCGGGCGATCCTGCTCAACACCCCGCACAACCCCACCGGCGCGGTGCTGCGCGCGTCCGAGATCGAGCCGATCCTCGAGATCGCGCGCGCACACGACCTGTGGGTGATCTCGGACGAGGTCTACGAGGATCTGGTCTTCGGCCCCACCCCGTTCCTGTCACCGCTGGCGCTGGATGATGAACGCGTGGTGGTCACCAACAGCGTGTCGAAGTCCCACGCCGCCGCCGGGTTCCGCTCGGGCTGGTGCGCGGGGCCGGCGGCGTTCTGCGCGCGGCTGCTGCCGCTGGCCGAGACGATGCTGTTCGGCAACCAGCCCTTCATCGCCGACATGACCGCAGCGGCGCTGCGCGCGCCCGATCTGGTGGCCGAAGGGCTGCGCGCGCGCCTGGCGCGCCGGTTGGCGCTGGTGCACGACAGGCTTGACGGTGTGGCCGGGCTGCGCGTGCACCGCGCCGAGGCGGGAATGTTCGCGCTGGTCGATGTCGCGGGCGCGGGGCGCGGCTGCGGGACGGCGTTCGCGCGCGCGCTGGTCGATGAGGCGGGCGTCGCGGTGATGCCCGGCGCGTCCTTCGGCGAGGTGCTGCGCGACTGGGTCCGCATCGGGCTGACCGTGGACGACGCGGCGCTGGCGCGCGCCTGCGACCGGGTCGCTGCCTTCGCCGAGGCGCAGGCAGCGCGCGCCTGAGCGTGCTCAACCGATCTGCGCCTGCACCCACGCGAGCGCCGCGTCCACCTGCTCTGCGAGCCACAGATGCGCGCGGTCGATCACCGCGACGTATGCGTCCAGCGCGGGCGCCAGCCCCGGCACGGCCTCGGCCAGCGGTTCGGCGCCGATATAGAGCGCCAGCGCCAACAGCATGACTCCCAGCATCAGCAGGAACCCGCGCAGGAATCCGCCGCGTTCGGGCACAGGCTCGGCGGCGCCGTCGCGGTCGGCTTGCTTCCTGGAGCGGGGTTCAGGGTCCAGGGTTGAGCTGATGCTGTCGATATCGGGCAACAGCGCGCTTCGGTCGTTGGGCGCGTCGACACCTGCAGGCTGCGCGTCCGGCGGGGTCGAGGCCGCCGGACGCGCGCGGGCGCTGCGCTGCGAGGGCGCCTGCGGGCGCGCGGGTGACAGCGTCGGCGCGGACCCGCGGTCGGGCTCTGGCTCTGGCTCAAGCTCTGGCCCAAGCTCTGGCCCGGAGTCGGACGCGGCCTCAGGTCCGGGCTCCGGTTCGGAGGCATGCGTCGCCGTGGGCGCGGACGGAGCACCCGCGCCGCGCCGCGCGCGCGTCTCGCGCGCGGCTTCCTGGCGCAGGACATCCAGAACATCGGGGGCGATCTGGCGCGGCGCAGGCTCGTCAGCATGCGCAGCCGTCGCCGAGCCCGCGGCCGCGGGATCGGACGGCGGTGCGGCAGGCGCCGCGCCCGCATCGGCAGGCGCCTCGAACCACGCATGCCCGCAGGCCGAACACTGAACATCGCGCCCTTCGGGCGGGATCAGATCGGCGTCGATCTCGTATTGCGCGCCGCAGTTCGGGCAGACCAGCCTCATGCGTGCAGCTCCCTGATGCGAAGCCTTCCGGCATTGGAACTCCGCGCGGATCGTTGTAGCAAGCAGGTTGAAAATGTCCAAGCCGTAACAGGGGATCGGGGTGATCGCGCTTGACTCAGTTGCCCATGGATACGGCGCCGCGACGCTGTTCTCCGAGGTCAGCTTCGAAATCGAACCCGGCAGCTTTCATTTCCTCACCGGACCGTCGGGAGCGGGCAAGACAACCTTTCTGAAGCTCTGCTACGGCGAGCTGACCCCAAGCGCGGGCAGGCTGTCGCTGTTCGGTCAGCCGCTCGGGTCGCTCGGCCGCGACGCGCTGGCCGCGACGCGGCGGCGCATCGGCATCGTCCACCAGGATTGCCAGTTCCTCGATCACCTGCCGCTGCGCGACAATGTGGCGCTGCCGCTGATCGCCGCCGAGCGCATGATCCCCGAAAGCGACCTCGACGATCTGCTGGCCTGGGTGGGGCTGTCGGCGCAGGCGCAGGCGCTCCCGCCGACGCTGTCGGGGGGCGAGCGACAGCGCGCCACGCTCGCGCGGGCGGTAATCACCTCGCCCGAGGTGCTGCTGGCGGACGAACCCACCGGCAATCTGGACTGGGACATGTCGATGCGGCTGCTGTCACTGATCACCGAACTCAACCGCATGGGCACGGCGGTGCTGATCGCCACGCATGACCTGGCGCTGATCCGCGCGGCCAAGGCGCAGGTGTCGGCGCGGGTGTTGCGCATGGTCGGCCAGCGGCTGCAGGCCGCAGGGGCGGAGCTGTGAGCGCGGGGGGCGGCAGCGGGATCGTCCCCGCCGCAGGGCAGACGCGGTGGCTCACGGTGCTCACGGCGGCGGCGATGGGGTTTCTGGCAGTATTCGCGCTGGCGCTGTCACTGGCCGCCGACAAGCTGGCCGCGCGCTGGGACGCGGCGCTGGCACAAACCGCGACGGTGCGGATTTCGGCGCCCCCCGACCAGATCGATGCGCAGACCGACACCGTGCTGGCCGTGCTGGGCACCACCACCGGCGTGGCCGAGGCCCGGCTGATCCCCGACGCCGATCAGGCCGCGCTGCTCGCGCCGTGGCTCGGCCCCGACGTGCCGCTGGACGCGCTGCCCCTGCCCCGGCTGGTCGAGGTCGTCGAGACCCCCGACGGCTTCGACCGCATGGGCCTGCGCCTGCGGCTGGCGGCCGAGGCGCCGGGCGCGG
>PUOA01000306.1 GCA_003551925.1 Paracoccaceae bacterium | reverse complement strand
GGGGATGTCCCGATGAATGTTGAAATCGGGTCTGGGCAGCGCTGCCGGGATCATGGTCAGGCGGCTTCTGCGGTCTGGTCAACGCCGGTATCTGCTGTTTCCCGATGTTTCAGAAGCGCGCCTTGTGGATCTGACAGCGCTGGATCGGGATATCCGCGCCGAATGTGCGGCGGATGGCCTTGGTCAGCGCCTTGGCGCCGTCCACGATGAACAGGCGGCACACCGCCGGATCGAGGCCCCGGTCGATCAGATTGTCGAGCAGCGCCTGCACGGTCGCGGCATTCTCCGTCGCCCCCTCGACCACGCCCAGCGGGTGCTTGCGGCCATCGGCATCGACCCCGACCGCGCCGAGCATCAGCAGGTTGTCGTCCATGTGCAGCCCGTCGATCTGGATCACCAGCAGATCCAGCGCCGACAGATCCGAGCCCATCCACTCCTCCAGGCGTGCCTGCGTCAGCGCCTTGAACCGCCGCGACACCGCCGATGTCGACAGCCCCGAACCCGGCTCGGAGGGCACCCCGGCCTCGGGCAGGCGCACTGCACGCCCCATCTTGCGCGTGGCCACGTTCATCAGCATCAGGCTCATCGCCCACTGTTCCAGCCAACCGGCCTCGGCCGCCTCCTTCCAGCTGGGCAGCGGCAACTCCTTGCCGGTGGCCTTCGAGCGCACCCGCGGGCGCTCCATCTCCACCTTGCCGCCGTGAAAGCCCAAGGACCCCTTGGTGCGGCCCCAGCGATATCCCGGCTTGTCGGCCGCGCGCGCATGCGGGGTTCCGGCCAGCGCCGTCGCATCTTCCTCCAGCATCTGCGTCAGACTCGCCAGGCCGGCGATCAGGCAGAAGCGCTCGAAGCTCGCTCCGACCTCGTCGCGCGCTTCCTCAACCGCTGCCGTCAGGTCGGCAGTGCTGGCCAGTGCCAGCGAGGACGTGATGTTCTCGTCATGGTGTTGCTCTCCGTTGGATTGAATACCCCGAGCCTACGGCTCAGAGAGAGCAACGCCACCCTTCACTCCGCGAAGTTCAACATCGACCGGGACATTCCCGGTTCGAGCGCAGGCCGACGATTGCGCTTGAATCACCTTACAGAGTGTTGCGTTGCAGTAACACGATAAGGGCGGGTTGAAGGGCGAACTTGACATCCTACCCTGCAATAAATCCATTACTTTCAAACACTTAACAATTAAAATGGTGGGCGACCCTGGAATCGAACCAGGCGTGGGTCTCCCCGGCGGAGTTACAGTCCGCTGCCGCACCTTGCAGCTCGTCGCCCTATGTGCGGCGGAATATCCAAGCGCGCGGGGGGCGTCAAGCGTGGTTTGCGACGGTGCGGCAGAGACCTGCACGGACTTGCGCCCGGGATGCGCGCGGGCCATGCTGCAACGCGCAGCGCAGGAGGCCGCCGCAATGGCCGGAGCGAAGAAACCCGCCTGGGTAATCGGCAAGGAACGCGCGCGCCGTGCCAGCGCGCGCGAGACGGTGTGGCTGTTCGGGCTGCACGCGGTCCGTGACGCGCTGCTGAACCCCGCGCGCGTGCGGTTGCGGCTGGTGGTGACGCGCAACGCCGCCGACCGGCTGTCCGAGGCCATCGCCGCCAGTGCCATGACCCCTGAACTGGCCGATGCGCGCACGTTCCCGGTGCCGCTGGACCCGGGGTCGGTGCATCAGGGTGCGGCGCTCGAGGTGCGGCCGCTGGACTGGGGCGGGATCGAGGCATGCTGCGCGCCGCGCGATGAGGCCGCGCCGCGGGTGGTGCTGCTGGACCGGGTGAGCGATCCGCACAATGTCGGCGCCATCCTGCGTTCGGCCGAGGTGTTCGGCGCCCGCGCGGTGATCGCGCCTGCGCGCCACGCCGCGCCCGAAACCGGCGCGCTGGCAAAGACCGCCAGCGGCGCGCTCGAGCGGCTGCCTTATCTGCGCGTCACCAACCTCGGCGACGCGATGACCACGCTGCAGGGCATGGGCTACCTGCTTCTGGGGCTCGACGGAGCGGCCGAGATGTCGCTGGATGCGGCGCTCGCCGCGCAACGTGCGGGGCCTCTGGGGCTGGTGCTGGGCGCCGAGGGGCCGGGGATGCGCGAGCGCACGCGCGCGCTGTGCGACACGCTGGTGCGGATTCCGGCGTCGGGGGCGTTCGGGTCGCTGAACGTGTCGAACGCGGCCGCGGTGGCGCTTCACGCGGCGCGCAAGGCGCAAGGGGCTGGCTGATCGCGGCAGGTCACCGGGGTCTCACAGATGCGCGAGTGCTCTTCAACCCCGGAAAAAAGCTCCTAAGTCAAGGGTCAGGCGCAGATACGGAACATCTGTGTCTCATGTGTTACTGTCCCTCGTTCCGCAACTGCGCCCGCGCTCCGCGCGGGCGTTTTTTTGCTCCTCGGGTCAGCGCCTCAACCCACTCTCAACCCACCGCGTCGGCCAGCGCGCGTTCGAGCGCGGCTACATCCTCGACCCGCGCGAAGAAGCCGCGCAGCGATGCATCGGCAAAGCCGTGTGCGATCACGTGGTCGACCAGCGCCACCAGCGGCTCCCAATAGCCCGCGCTGTCGAGCAGCACGATCGGCTTGGCGTGCAGGCCAAGCTGGCGCCAGGTCAGCACTTCGAAGAACTCGTCGAGCGACCCGGCCCCGCCCGGCAGCACCACGATCGCGTCGGAATTGGCGAACATGACCTTCTTGCGCTCATGCATGGTTTCGGTGACGACCAGCGTCGCCAGATCCTCGCGCGCGGCCTCGGCCTGCATCAGGTGGCGCGGGATCACGCCCATCGTCCCGGCGCCGCCGGCGATCGCCGCGCGCGCGGTCTCGCCCATCAGCCCCAGGTCGCCCGCGCCATAGACCAGCCGCCAGCCCCGCCGTGCCAGCATCGCGCCCACCGCCTGCGCGGTTGCGGCATGCACGGGGTTCGTCCCCGGACGCGCGCCGCAGAACACGCAGATCGATCGCAGCGGGGGTGCCATGCCTGAAGCCTCCGACGGATTTGTTTGCGCCCTGATAGCGCCGGGGGTATCATGATACAAGAAGCCGCGCACGGCATGCGCGCGGCATTCGGAGAAGATCGGATGAGGCTCGCTCCCGCGCTGGCTGGTGGCGTGGCCGCGCTGGCGCTTGCTGGCGCGGCGGTGCTTGGCTGGGTGCTGACCCGGCCCATGCCCGCCCCTGACCTGGCGCCCGAACCCGCAGCGCAGGCCGTCCCCGACACCCGCCAGCCCGACACCCGCCAGTCCGACACCGGCGTTCCCGACACCGAAGCGCGGGTCGCCGACACGGCGCCCGCGGCACCCGCACCGCCCGAGTTCCAGCACGTCCGCGTCGACCCGCAGGGTGGCGTGGTGATCGCAGGCCGCGCCGCGCCGCGCGCGGATGTGGATGTGCTGGTCGAGGACGCGGTCGCAACGCGCGCGACCGCCGATGCTTCGGGCGCGTTTGCGGCCATCTTCGCCTTGCCGCCGTCGGAACACCCGCGCCTTGTCGCGCTGAAGATGACGCTGCAGGATGGCGCGCATGTGATGTCGCGCGACACCGTGATGCTGGCACCCAGCCCGGCGCCGCCCGCGCCGGTGCTGCCGGAGGCGCCGACGGTCGCCGCCGCCGCACCGCCCGACGATGCCCCGTTGGCACCGTCCGAGGCCGAGCACGCCGAAGCGGTGCCGCCAAGGGTTGCCCGACAGGACGCACCGGAGCCGGACGGCGCGGGCGTGTCGGTGCCAGCGGACACCGACCCGCCCGCGGCGCCCGAACCGCCCGCAGCCGCGCCGCCCGCTGTTGCCGAGGCGGCGCCCGATCCGGGTGCTGACCTTGCTGAAGCAGCGCCCGCCGAGCACGCCGAACCAGCCGCACCGCCGTCGCCCGTGGCGCCCGCGACCGTTCCCGCCATACGCATCGCCGATAGCGGCGCCGTCGACCTTCTGCAGCGCGACGCGGCGCCGCTGCCGCCGGAGCTTGCCGACAACGTCCTGATCGATGCGATCAGTTACGACGCGACCGGCGATGTGCAGATCGTCGGCCGCGTGCCGCGCCCCGAGGCGGAGGTCGTGCTCTATATCGACAACGCCGCGCTGGTCCGCGTGCGCGCCGCCCCCGACGGCAACTGGCGCGCGACGCTGCCCGAGATCGACACCGGGGTCTACACGCTTCGCGCCGATGAACTCGGCGCCGACAGTGCCAGCGTCCGGTCGCGGTTAGAAACGCCGTTCCGGCGCGAGGCGCCCGCGCGCGTGGCCGGGCAGGGCCGGGTGGCGGCGCTCACCGTGCAGCCGGGCAACACGCTGTGGGGGATCTCGCGCGATGCCTATGGCGAGGGGCTGCTCTATGTCCGCATCTTCGAGGCCAACCGCGACCAGATCCGCGACCCCGACCTGATCTTTCCCGGTCAGATCTTCGCGATCCCGCCCGGTGCAGAGTCGGATCCCGGGTGAGGATCGGCGCGCAAGGCGCTGATAACGCGAAATTTCATCCCTCTGCCAGGAATTCGTCCGCAAGGCTTCTCAGGACACGCGACAGCGCCTCTTCGCGCGTGGCGCCGGCCTCGACGGCCTGTGCCATCACCGCGCGCTGGCGGTCGGCGCTGGTGCCGGCGGCGACGATGGCGCGCGCGCCGGTCAGCTCGGCCACGCAGCCCAGCGCCTCGGCGTCGGGCATCAGCAGTTCGATCAGTTCCTCCAGCAGTTCGGGGAACGGCACCAGCGCGCCGCGGCCGAAATCCATCAGCCCCTCGCGGATACCGTAGCGCTGCGCGCGCCAGCGGTTCTCGCCCACCAGAAAGCGGTCATAGATGCGCCAGCGTTGGTTCGACCGCTTCAGCCGCACCAGCATCCGCGACAGGCACTGCACGATCGCCGCGACGCTGGCGACATGCGACAACAGCGGCATCACATCGCAGATCCGCGTCTCCAGCGTCGGATAGCGCCCCGAGGGGCGGATGTCCCACCACAGCTTGGTCGTGTCCTCGATCACGCCGGCATCGACCATCACCTGCACCGAGCGCAGGAATTCCGCGTGCGACACGAACACCGGCGGCAGCCCGGTGCGCGGCAGGTTGTCGAACACCGTCAGCCGGTAGCAGTTCAGCCCCGTGTCCTGCCCCTGCCAATAGGGCGACGAGGTCGACAGCGCCAGGATATGCGGCAGGAAATAGCTGAGCTGGCTCATCAGGTCGATGCGCAGATCGGCGTCTTCGAGCCCCACATGCACGTGCATCCCGCAGATCAAGAGCCGCCGCGCGACGCCGGCGAGATCGCGCTCCAGCTCGATGTAGCGCTGCTTTTCGGTGTGGTGCTGACGGTGCCAGTCGGCGCTGGGGTGGCACGAAACCGCCAGCGGCGCGAGCCCGAATTCGCCCGCCACCCGCGCGATGGTGCGGCGCAGATGCGCCAGATCGGCGCGCGCCTCGGCGACCGAGGCGCAGACGCGGGTGCCGACCTCGATCTGGCATTGCAGGAACTCGGGCGAGACCTGACCCTCGAGCTCGGCGCGGCAGGCCTCCATCAGCGCGTCGGGGGCGGGCGCAAGCTCGAGCGTGCGCGCATCGACGAGAAGATACTCCTCTTCGATTCCGATGCTGTATGACGGCTCGACGCGCTCCATATGCGCAGGATTGCCGCGCGATGGGGCATCGGGCAAGCCCGAAACTGCGCATGGCATGTCAGCCGCTGCCCGATCGGCACCGTTGCGCCACCGCGGGGCTTTCTCTGCGCGCCGCGGGGCGCTACAGCTGCACGCATGGCGATCGTGAACCAGAGTCTGCCCGTGCGACCGTGGCAGGACAGGCGGCTATGGCGGCTGCCCGGCATGATGCCGTTGCCGCTGCCCGAATGGCTGCTGGTGGACGATGCCTATGCCGCCCAGATGGCCGAGCGCGCGCGGCTGCTTGCGGCCTGCCCCGACCGCGTGCTGCACGAGCTTCGACCGCACCGGGCGGCGGACGAGCTGCTGGAGACGGTGCGCGCCGCGCTCCCGGCGCTGGGGTTTGTCGAGGATGGCGCCGGCATCCTGCGCCCCGATGGTGGGCGCATCACCCCCGACCCGCAGCGCCCGCTGTGGACGCTGGGACATCTTCTGCAGGCCGATTTCTGCATCCTCGAGCGTCCGCCGGGCGCGACCGAGCATGTGATGACCGCGGCTGTGCTGGCCTTCCCCGCAAGCTGGACGCTGGCCGAGAAGATCGGTCGCCCGCTCAGCGGCATCCACGCTCCCGTCGAGGTCTATGACGCCACCCTGGCGCGCCGGGTGCAGCGGCTGTTCGACGCGTTGCGCCCTGAGCAGCCGCTGATGCGGTTCAACGCGATGCGCTACGTCGACCCCGCGTTGTTCCAGCCCCGGACCGAAGCCGACCCGCGCGCGCATCCTGAGGGCGCAGGGCGCTATCTGCGCGCCGAGCGCCAGGTGTTGCGCCGCCTGCCGGCGACCGGGGCGGTGGTGTTCTCGATCAACACCTGGGTTGTGGCGCTGGCGCAACTCGGCCCGGCCGAGCTCGCCGGCCTCGATGCACCGCCGCTTGCATGATCGTCGATCAGAACATCGGCCCCAGCGCGGCGTCGAGCACGCCCGCGCACAGCGCGAGTGCCAGAAGCGTGGTGCCGATGGTCCGTTTGCCGCCAGCGGGGCCGTGCAGGATCAGCCCGTCGCACACCGGCGCCGGCAGCAGCGAGACCCCGGCGCCCGCGGGGCCGGGGCGCGCGGCATCGTTGGCCGGGTTCAGCGCGGCGCGCAGCGTGGCGGGGGCGGGGGCCGCGGCCGCCGGGGTGGCCGCCGTGGCGTCATGGCCGAACACCGTTCGCCGCGTGTGCCTGGGATCGGGTTGGGACGGGAGCGCGGGCGCGGGCTCGGCTGTTGCGGGCAGGCGCGCGGCCTTGCGCGGGGCCACGCGCGCCGAGCGCGAGCGTTCGCGGTGGCACGCGAACACCGAGCGCGACGCGGCCTCGGGCAGCGCGCCGGGCCGGGTGTAG
>PUOA01000196.1 GCA_003551925.1 Paracoccaceae bacterium | reverse complement strand
GTAGCCGAGCGATGCCGACAGGTCACGGGTCCGCACGTCGCGAGCCTCGTCGATGAACGTGTTGGTAAGCAATTCACCCGGACCGCCAGCGATCGGGGTTGCACTTTCGGTTGCCGTGAACCGGAACGCATCGTCATACCGCGCCTGACCCCAGCCCAGAGCGGCCGAGAAGCCGTCCATCTCGTAGCCGATGGCCAGCGAGTAGGCGTGGCTGTCACCCAGCTGCGAGTAGCTGGCGGCAATGCTGAAGCCATCGATGTCATACCGATACAGAGCGCGTGCCGGGATCGGATCGATGTCCACGGTGACGTCAACATCGACGCTGTAAGTGTGGGTGCTGAAGTCGAAGGGCGTGCCATCGCCGAGCAGCGTATCGAGCACGATCAGGTTGTCGCGAAGGTCGGAGTCACCATCGATAGCGTCGCCGAAAACATCCTCGCCCAGACCAGCCACAGCGGCAAGCGCCGTTCCGAGTTGCGTCGGCGACACAGCACCAAACCCAGCTAGCAGATCGTCAGGGTTGTAAGTCGCGAAGTCCGTAATAGTATTACCGGAAGATGCAGCGTTCAGCAGCAGGTCGTCTTCGTCAAACAGATCGCCAAACTCGAACTCGATACCGAACAGTTCGGCGTATCCATCGAGCACCGCGAGGTTGAAGACCAGATCTTCGTCGGAAACACCAGCGGCTGGAGCTCCACCTTGTTGGTTCAGACCAGTGCCCGTGAAAAGGCCCGAGGTGAAAGGGCCCAAGGTGCCGTCGCTAGCGGCTGACGAGAAGATGTTCACGCTGGTCGACAGCAGGTCGTTGATCTGCCCGGCTGCCCCGTTGGCGTCGCCGCCATCGGCTGCGTAGGTCAGCTCGTTGAAGAAGCCCAGGCCGGTCAGGCCGACGCCGTGCAGATGGCCGACCAGTGCCTTGTCGGCGCTGTCCACGTCACCCAGCGACAGGCGGCCGAACTCGCCCGAGATGAACACGTTGCCGCCGGTGCCGGCTGCGCCTGCGCCGGCGTTGTCGGCGCGGATCGAGCCGCCGAAGGCCAGCCCGGTGTCGGTTTCGCCCGACAGGGTGAAGCTGACGCGGACACGGTTGGTGAATTCCCAGTCGCTGCCGTCATAGACGACACCCATGCGGCCATCGCCGCCGACGGTCACGTCGGCTGCGGCGACCCCTGCCGAGGCGACGAGCGCCGTAGTAGCAAGAATACTGCTGCCATCGACAAGGGGTGGCGCTACCATTGCCCCTGAGGTGATTTCAGCGCGCTGGCTTGCATCCCCGCCCGGCGCGCGGCAAGATGCGCCTCATGACCTGCTTGCGCCGCCCACGCCTGATCGCCGCCCTTGCGCTGATGTTCGCCGCCGGCCCGGCCGTGGGCGGGACCGGGGTCACCCTCTCGGGCGACGCGCGCATGGGCGTGACCTGGGAAAGCGGGCCGTCGCTGGGGCCGGCGGAATCGGGCCTGCGGTTGACCTCGCGGATGCGGATCAGGCTTCAGTTCGAAGGCGAAACCGATGGCGGGCTGCGCTATGGCGCGCAGATCCGGCTGGATGAGGCCGCGATCGGCCGCACCCGCAGCTTCCTGCGCGACGGGGGCTGACTCGCCGTGTCGCTTGCCGAGATACGCGCCCGCGTCGCCCGGGCCGAAGCCGCCGCCGGACGTGCCCCCGGCAGCGTGACGCTGATCGCCGTCTCCAAGCTGCAACCGCCCGACCGGGTCGAGGCCGTGCTGCGCGAAGGCCACCGCGTCTTTGGTGAGAACCGCGTGCAGGAAGCCGCCGGCAAGTGGCCCGCATGGGCCGAGGCGTGGTCCGGGCTGGAGCTGCACCTGCTGGGCCCCCTGCAGACCAACAAGGCGCGGCAGGCGATGGAGCTGTTCTCGACCCTGCATTCGCTGGACCGGCCGAAACTGGCGCGGACGCTGGCGCGGCTCGCGCAGGAGCGCGGCCACTGTCCGGCGCTGTTCGTGCAGGTCAACACCGGGGCCGAGCCGCAGAAAGCCGGGGTGCTGCCCGACGACGCCGACGCCTTCATCGCCGACGCCCGCGCGCTGGACCTGCCGCTGGTGGGCGTGATGTGCATCCCGCCGGCCGACGAAGACCCCCTGCCGCATTTCCGCACCCTGCGCGGCATCGGCGAACGCAACGGGCTCGATGGGCTGTCGATGGGCATGAGCGGCGATTTCGAAGCCGCCATCGCCGAGGGCGCGACCCATGTGCGCGTCGGCTCGGCCATCTTCGGCGCCCGCGCGTATTGAGCGCCCGTCCGGCGCGCTTGGCGCCGGACAGCGTCCCCGAAGTGTGCCAGCGGCACGCTGAGGGGGCGCTTCCTACTTCTCGGCGCCTTGCGGCAGATCCTTGTGCCGGCGCTCCTCGAGCAGCCGCGACAGCCAGTCGGGGTCCATCTCCGGGACCGAGGACAGCAGCAGCTCGGTATAGGGCTCGTGCGGCGGCGCGAACATCTCGGGCTTCGGCCCCTGTTCGACCACGCGGCCCTTCTGCATCACCACCACATCGTCGGCGATGGCACGCACCGTGGCCAGATCGTGGGTGATGAACATGTAGGCCAGATCGAACGCGCCCTGCAGCCGGTCCAGCAGGCGCAGGATCCCTTCGGCCACGATCTGGTCGAGCGCCGATGTCACCTCGTCGCAGATGATGAAGCGCGGCTCGGCCGCCAGCGCACGGGCGATGCCGATGCGCTGCTTCTGCCCGCCCGACAGCTCGGACGGCAGCCGGTCGATATACTCGTCCGGTTCCAGCTCGATCAGGTGCAGCAATTCGCGGATGCGCTCGGTCAGCGCGCGCCCGTTCAGCCCCAGATACATCTGCGCCGGCCGCCCGATGATGCGCCGGATCGGCAGCTTCGGGTTCAGCGCCGTGTCGGCCATCTGATAGATCATCTGCGCGTTGCGCAGCTGCTCGCGCGTGCGCTTGCGATAGTCCGGGGGCAGAGCGTCGCCCTCGAACAGCACCTCGCCGCGCGTGGGGGGCAACAGGCCCGTGATCACCCGCGCCGCCGTCGACTTGCCCGAACCGGATTCGCCCACCACGGCCACCGTGCGGCGCGGGTGGATGTCGAAGCTGATATTGTCCAGCACCGGCACCTTGCCATAGGAGGCCGAGACATTGCGCAGCGACACCACCGGCGCGCCCTTCGGAGCCGGCTGTTCCGGGCGCTGGAAGGCACGCACCGCCCAGAGCGATCTGGTGTAGTCGTGCTTCGGGGCGGCCAGCATCTCGCGGGTGTCGGCCTCCTCGATCTCGTCGCCCCTGAGAAGGATCTTGATGCGGTCGGCCATCTGCGCGACCACCGCCAGATCGTGGGTGATATAGATCGCCGCGGTGCCGAACTGCTCGACGATGTCCCGGATCGCGGCCAGCACCTCGATCTGGGTGGTGACATCGAGCGCGGTGGTCGGCTCGTCGAAGATGATCAGATCGGGGCGGCAGGACATGGCCATCGCGGTCATCGCCCGCTGCAACTGCCCGCCCGAGACCTGGTGCGGGTAGCGGAACCCGATGCCTTCGGGGTCGGGCAGCCGGATCTTGCGATAGAGGTCCACCGCGTCGCGCTCGGCCTCGGACCGCGACATCACACCGTGGCGGACGGGCGCCTCGCAGTATTGCTCCATCAGCCGGTGCGCCGGGTTGAAGCTCGCCGCCGCGGATTGCGCGACATAGGCGATGCGCTTGCCGTGGAGCCGGCGCAACTGCTCGCGGCTGGCGCGGCGCAGATCGATCCCGTCGAAATCGATGGTGCCGCCGCTGATCCGGCAGCCGTCGCGCGCAAACCCCATCGCGGCCAGCCCGATGGTGGACTTGCCCGCCCCGGATTCGCCGATCAGGCCCAGCACCTCGCCGCGGTGGAGCGTCAGATCGACGCCGTTGACGATGGGCAGCCAGTCGTCGCCGGATTTGCCCTCGATCTTCAGGTCGCGGATGCTCAGCAGGACGTCTTGCGTGCTCATCGGCTCACTCCTTCAACCCGCTGGCGCGGTAGAGCTGCCAGTCGACCACGAAATTCACCGCCACGGTCAGCAGCGCGATGGCGCCCGCCGGCAGCAGTGGTGTGACGTCGCCAAAGGTGATCAGCGTCGCGTTCTCACGCACCATCGAACCCCAGTCCGCCGTCGGCGGCTGGATGCCCAGCCCCAGGAACGACAGCGCCGAGATCGACAGGAACACGAAGCAGAACCGCAGCCCGAACTCGGCCACCAGCGGCGCGGTGACGTTGGGCAGGATCTCGCGCGTGATCAGATAGACCAGCCCCTCGCCACGCAGGCGCGCGGCCTCGATGTAGTCCATGACCACCACGCCCTCGCCCACCGCGCGCGCCAGCCGGAACACGCGCGTGGAATCGATCACCGCGATCACCAGGATCAGCGTCAGGATCGAGGTGCCGAAGATCGTCAGCAGCAGAAGCGCGAAGATCAGCGACGGGATCGCCATCAGCACATCCACCAGCCGCGACAGCCCCTGATCCAGCAGCCCGCCCACCGTGGCCGCCAGCAGCCCCAGCACCGAGCCGATCAGGAACGCCAGCAACGTGGTGGCAAACGCGATCCCCACCGTGTTGCGCGTGCCGTAGACCATGCGGCTGAACATGTCGCGGCCCAGCGCGTCGGTGCCCAGCCAGTTGACCGAGGACCACGGCATGAACTGGCTGCCCACCACCATGCGTTCGGGGAAGGGCGCGATCACCGGCGCCAGCAACGCGATCACCAGGTAGATCAGGATCACCATCATCCCGAAGCTCGCGGTCAGCGGCGCGTCGCGCAGCGCGCGGTGCAGCTCGCCGCGCGTGAGTGCGGCGGCGAGCGCGCGGAAGCCCCAGGCGGCGGCGATGGCGACACCCAGCGCAACCGCGATCCAGAACAGGACGATCAAGGTTCCCATGCCGCCCCCCTCAATCGCGGTAGAGCAGACGCGGGTTCGACAGCGTCGAAATCACGTCGGCCAGCAGGTTGAGCAGCACGTAGGCGGCGGCGAAGATCAGCGCGATGGCCTGCACCACCGGGATGTCGCGGCGGCTCACGCTGTCAACCATCAACTGCCCGAGACCGGGGTAGACGAACACCACTTCGACCACCACCACGCCGGTGATCAGATACGCCAGGTTGATCGCCACCACATTGGCGATGGGCGCGATGGCATTGGGCAATGCATGGTGCACGATCACCCGCGACGGGCGCATCCCCTTCAGGCGCGCCATCTCGATATAAGGACTCGACAGCAGGTTGATGATCGCCGCGCGCGTCATCCGCATCATGTGCGCGGTGACCACCAGCGTCAGCGTCAGCGCGGGCAGGAAGGCGCGATAGAGCTTCTCGCCCAGATCGGCGCCCGCGGGCATTCGCGCCATCGACGGGAAATAGCCCGCCTGTGCCAGCACGAAGATCAGGATATAGGCCACGAAGAATTCGGGAAACGAGATCGCGCTCAGCGCGGTCGAGTTCGCGATCCGGTCGAACAGCGAGTTGCGCCACAGCGCCACCAGAATGCCCAGCGTCAGCGCCAGCGGCACCGCCATCGCGGCAGCATAGATCGCCAGGAAAAAGGTGTTGCCCAGCCGCGACAGGATCATGTCCGACACCGGCCGCCCCCGCTGCGCCAGCGACGTGCCGAAATCGCCCTGCACCACGCCGCCCAGCCAGTCGAAATACCGGATGTAAACCGGCAGATCGAGGTTCAACTCGCGCCGGATGGCGGCCACGGATTCGGCCGTCGCCGCCTGCCCCAGCACGGCCTGCGCGAAATCGCCGGGCAACAGCTCGGTCGCGCCGAAGATGATGATCGAGACCACGAACAGCGTCACCACGCCGAACGCCAGCCGCTGTGCAATCATGCGCCACACGCGCGCCATGTTGCGTCCTTCCCGTTGTTGCTTGCCGCGGCGTCTTGGTGCGCCGCTGAATGAAGAACCCCGGCGCCCTGGGGCGCCGGGGTGTGTGTCAGGCCCCGGTCAGACCTTCCACCAGCGTTCGGCGACGCGCACGCCGTCAAGCGTGGTGTTGGCCCCGATCTGGTCGGGCATGCCCACCTCGGTCGAGGTCGCCATGACATAGTTCGAGAACATCGGGATCACGATCGATCCCTCGTCGCGGACGATGCGCTGCATGTCGACATACATCTCGCGGCGCAGCTCCTCGTCGAGCTCGGAGCGCGCGGCGCGCAGCAGGCGCTCGAATTCCTCGTGCTCCCAGAAACCGTCATTCCACGCCGCGCCCGCAGCAAAGGCTGTCGAGAACATCCAGTCCTCGGTCGGCCGGCCGCCCCAGTAGACGGCGCTGAACGGCTTGACCATCCAGACGTTGGACCAGTAACCGTCCGCGGGCTCGCGGACCGTGTTGATGTTGATGCCGGCCTCGGCGGCGGATTCGGAGAACAGCACCGCCGCGTCCACCGCGCCCGAGAACGCCGCATCCGACGCTGACAGGTCGACGCTCAGGCTGTCGAGCCCCGCCTGCTCGAGGTGGTAGCGTGCACGGTCGGGGTCGAACTCGCGCTGCTCCAGCTCTGACGCGTGGAAGCGGTTCGATTCGCCGATCGGGTGGTCGTTGCCCACCACGCCGAAGCCCGACAGGATGGTGTCCACCAGCTGCTGACGGTTCACGCCGTATTTCAGCGCCAGCCGGACGTGGTTGTTGCTGAACGGGTCGGCGCGGCTGTCCATCGCGAAGGTGTAATGCTGCGTGCCGGCGACCGAGATGATGTTGGCGCCCGAGCGTTCCAGCAGCGAGATGGTGTTCAGGTCGGGGCGGTCGATCACGTCGACCTCGCCGGTGATCAGCGCGTTCTGCCGCGCCGCAGAATCGAGGATCGCATACAGCTCCACCCGGTCCACGAACGCCGCGTCCGACTTCCAGTAATCGGGGTTGCGGGTCAGATGCGCCTCGACCCCCGGTTCGAAGCTTTCGAGCACGTAGCCCCCACAGCCGATGCCTTCGGCGAAATCGATCCGCCCGTCCTCGGTC
>PUOA01000135.1 GCA_003551925.1 Paracoccaceae bacterium | reverse complement strand
GGGACCGGGCGCCGTCCCGCTGTGCCGCCGCCGCAGCCTCGCGCTCGGCGCGCAGACGGTCCATCTCGCGCGTGACGGTGTCCAGCTCGGCGTCCGCGGCGGCTTCGGCCGCCTCGTCATCGGCCGCCTCGTCATCGGGCGTGTCGCCTTCGGCGTCCGCCGCGGCGGCCCTTGCCGAGGCCTTGCCCTTGCCTGCGCCCTTGCTTGCCCCCTTGCCTGCGCCGTTGCCCGCGCGCGACGTCCGGCCGGCGCCGGGCTTGCGCGGCGTGGCACGTGACCCGTCGATGTCATCCAGCCCCATGTCCTTGGCCGAGGTCGCCTTGCGCAGGTCGCGCGCCATGTCCTTGACGCCGCTGTCGTCGGCGGCCTCGTCCATCGCGCGCTGGAACTCGCGCGCCATGTTGCGCGCCTTGGCGGTCATCTGCCCCAGCGTGCGGAACATCTTTGGCAGGTCCTTCGGGCCGACCACGATCAGCGCGATCACGCCGATCACCAGAAGCTCGGTCCAGCCGATATCAAACATCCGCGCGCTCCCCGGCGCGGCGCCGCCCGCGGGCGTGTGCCGCGATCAGACCTTGTCCTTCTCGTCGCTCGGCGTCACATCACGCGCGGCATCCGAGACCTCGTCGGTCTGTTTCTCGATCTCGTCGGTGTTTTCCTTCACGCCCTTCTTGAAGGCGGTGATGCCCTTGCCGACCTCGCCCATGAGCGAGCTGATCTTGCCACGCCCGAACAGCACGAGCACGACGACGGCGATGACGATGAGCCCCGCGGGGCCGATATTGTTGAGCATGCTTCTCTCCCTGCAAGGCGAGGGTCACGCCCTGCTGCTGCGGAACACTGTGCGTATGTATGAAGTATCGCCGGTCAATCAAAGCCCAAATCGTTCACAGTTCACAGAAACCGGGGCGATCCGTGCCGCGCAGGTGTCGAGCTCAGCGCGGGACCTGCGCCGCTTCCGGCGCGTCCTCGACCCACATCACGCGGTTGCGGCCCGCCTGTTTCGAGGCGTAGAGTTTCGCGTCGGCGGCCTCGAGCATCTGGGGCGCGCTGGGGGTCAGCGCCGAGCAGCTGACCACGCCGAAACTCGATGTCACCCGCAGCTGCGGATAGCCCGGCACCGCCGCGCGCTCGATCGCCGCGCGGACGCGTTCGGCGACCTCGAGCGCATCCGCCAGCGGTTCGCCCAGCAGGATGGCGAATTCCTCGCCGCCCAGCCGGCCGAAACAGTCATAGGCGCGCAATGCGTCCGCGACCGTGTCGGCCACCGCACGCAGCACCGCGTCGCCCGCAGAGTGGCCATGCGTGTCGTTCACCGCCTTGAACCGATCCAGATCGAACAGGATCAGCGTGCAGGGGTCTCCCGTGCGGTGAAAGGCGGCGATCGCCTTGGCCAGGTCGTTGACGAAGGCGCGCCGGCTCATGGCGCCGGTCAGCAGATCGCGGCTGGCCTGCTGCCACAGTTCGAACTGGTCCATGATCACGGTGGCGAAGGCTTCCAGCTGCGCACGCTCGCGCACCGTGAAGCGACGCGACGCCGAATCGAGCACGCGCAGCGACCCCACGACCTGGTTGTTGCGCACCAGCGGGACCCCGATGAACCCGCTCTGCACGCCCGAGGTGCGCACCAGGTCGGTCACGTCGAAGGACACCGACACCGACGACACCCGCATCACCGACTTGATCAGGGCGGCGATGTTGTCGAACTGCGACGGCGCCGGGACCCAGGTGGGCGCCGGGTCCGGCGCGCCGATCAGCCGAGGCCCGGCATCGGGCGTCATGCGCGGCTGAGCGGTCATCATGCACACCCCGCAAGGTCACGCGCAAGGTCATGGGTGACGCCGTGCGCGGCGGCCACCGCGACGGGTGCTGCAATTCTGCGCTGCGACGTCACCATCTTGTCCGGTCCTGATGCGTTAATGAAACCTTAACGCGCCCGCCACGTCCGCGCAATGCTCCTGACAGCGCTGGGGCGTGCCGCTGCGCTGCGCTGCGCCGCGGCCACTGCGCACGCAACAGCGATTTGACCCGCGGCGCTTTCTCGGATATCTCCTGCGCTGCGCAAGGTGATCGGGCACTCCACGCTTCCAGTGATGCCCGGCCGCGCGCCGACCGACGCCGGGACGCGAAAGGCATGCGTCCCATGACATGATGCGGCCCGGCGCCGCAGATCTTGGACGCAGATGACCACATTCAATGAACTCGCGCTGGACCCGAGGGTCCTCAAGGCCGTGGCCGAAGCCGGCTACGAACGCCCCACCCCCATCCAGGAACAGGCGATCCCGCACGCGCTCGAAGGGCGCGACGTGCTGGGAATCGCCCAGACCGGCACCGGCAAGACGGCAAGCTTCACGCTGCCCATGATCACCCGGCTCAGCCGCGGCCGGGCGCGCGCACGCATGCCGCGCAGCCTCGTGCTGGCGCCCACGCGCGAACTTGCCGCGCAGGTGGCCGAGAATTTCGACATCTACGCGAAATACACGCGGCTGACCAAGGCGCTGCTGATCGGCGGCGTGGCGTTCGGCGAACAGGACAAGCTGATCGACCGCGGCGTCGACGTGCTGATCGCCACGCCGGGCCGGCTGCTGGACCATTTCGAACGCGGCAAGCTGCTGCTGACGGGGGTCGAGGTCATGGTGGTCGACGAGGCCGACCGCATGCTCGACATGGGCTTCATCCCGGACATCGAGCGCATCTTCAAGCTGACCCCCTTCACGCGCCAGACCTTCTTCTACTCGGCCACCATGCCGCCCGAGATCGAGCGGCTGACCAACACCTTCCTGCAGGCCCCCGCGCGGGTCGAGGTCGCGCGCCAGGCCACCGCGTCCGAGACCATCGAACAGGTGCTGGTGGAACTCAAACCCTCGCGCCGCGACCGCGCGGCGAGCGAGAAGCGCAAGCTCCTGCGCACCCTGATCGAAGCCGAGGGCGAGCGGCTGACCAACGCCATCATCTTCTGCAACCGCAAGGTGGACGTGGATATCCTCGCCAAGGCGCTCAAGAAGGAACGGCTCGACGCAGCGCCGATCCACGGCGATCTGGACCAGTCGCTGCGCACGCGCACGCTCGATTCGTTCCGCGCGGGCGAGCTGAAATTCCTGATCGCCTCGGATGTGGCCGCGCGCGGGCTCGACGTGCCGGCGGTGAGCCATGTGTTCAACTTCGACGTCCCCGGCCACCCCGAGGATTACGTCCACCGCATCGGCCGCACCGGGCGCGCGGGCCGAGACGGCAAGGCGATCACGCTGGCCACGCCGGCCGAGGACAAGCAACTCGCCGCGATCGAGACGCTGATCCAGAAGCCGCTGCCGCGGGGCGCGAACCCGCTGCAAGCGCCCCCCGGCCCGGCCGAGGACGCCGCCGAAGCGCCGGAAGCGGCGAGCCCCCCGAAACCCGCCCGCAGCCGGAAGCGGTCCGCCAAACCGGCCCCCGCCCCGCAGCCCGAGGCATCGACACCGGCCCCCGCCGTGCCCGACGCCGCGCAGCAGCCCGCAGCAACGGCCGCGCCGCCGCAGCCCACCGAGGCAGCCGCGCCGGCGAAGGCCGACACGCCCGCCCGCAAGCGCGGCGGCGGCGGGCGCGGCAAGGGCGATGACCGCCGCGGCGCCGTGGTCGGCATGGGCGACCACGTGCCCGATTTCCTGCTGCGCGAATTCCGCGTCAGCTGACCGCGCCCGCCACCGCCACCGCCACCGCCACCGCCACCGCCACCGCCACCCCGCCGCATCCACCGCGCACCGCTGCAACCAGCGCCCGCGGCACGAAGTGCCAGAGGTCTTGCGCGCGGCACGCGCGCGCCGCTGGATCGCCTTCGGGGTGCCGGGCGGGACGGCTGGGAACCGCGCCTTCAGCGTGATCGCTCAGAACCGCGCCTTCAGCGTGATCGCTCAGAACCGCGCCTTCAGCGCGGCGGTCCAGCGCTCCAGCCGGGCGCGGTTCACCCCCAGATCCGACTGACCGAAGCGCGCGCGGGCGAAGGCTGCGAAGCTCGCGCCCTCGCCCACCTCCGTGACCTTGACCGAGGTATAGTCCGGATACCCCATCCAGCGCGTGCGGGTGACATAGGTCATGCGCCCGTCCTCGACCGAGCCCGCGATCAACTCGGCCCCGTCGTCGCGCGCGACGTCGTCGAGCGCCTGCGCGAGCGCCGCGGGCGTGGCGTCGAACACCGGCGCGATGGCGTCGCCACCCACCAGCCGGATCAGGTGGTAATTCGGCGTCGACGGGCGCGCCACCAGCGTCGGGTCCTCATGCCAGCGCGCGGGGTCGTGCGGGGCCAGCCGGATGTAGGCCACGACGCCCAGCAGCACGGCCGCTGCGGCGATGGCAATCACCTTGATCATTCGCGCGCTCCCCGGCAGCCGCAATACAGACACAACAGATCGGTCGCCACATGCGCCGCGGCAACCGCCGTGGCACCCGTGGGGTCGTAGGGGGGCGCGACCTCGACCACATCGGCGCCCTTCATGTCGATGCCGCGCAGCGCGCGCAGCACCACCGCGACGATGTTCGGGCTCAGCCCGTGCCACACGGGTGTGCCCGTGCCCGGCGCATAGGCCGGGTCCAGCGCGTCGATGTCGAAACTGATGTAGCACGGCGCGTCGCCGACGATGGCGCGGACCTTCGCGGCCACCGCCTCGGGGCCGATGCGGTGGGCTTCGAACGTGTCGATCACGTTGACCCCCAGATAATCGGGACATTCGGTGCGGATGCCGATCTGCACCGACCGCGCCGGGTCCACAACGCCAAGCTTCACGGCCTTGTACATCATCGTGCCGTGGTCGATCCGCTCCATGTCGTCATCGGGCCACAGGTCGGAATGCGCGTCGAACTGGATCACCGCCATCGGCCCGAACGCCGCCGCATGGGCGCGCAGGATCGGCAGCGTGATCGAGTGATCGCCCCCCAGCACCAGACTGCCCGCACCCGCGCGCAGGATCGTGGCGACATGCGCCTCCAGCGCGGCGGGGAAGTCCTGCACGCGGGCATAATCGAAGGCCAGATCGCCGTAATCCACGATCCGGTGCGTTTCCAGCGGGTTGGCGCCCCAGCCATAGGGCGGGTCCGCCGCCTGCAGGGTCGAGGCCTCGCGGATCGCGCGCGGCCCGAAGCGCGCCCCGGCGCGGTTGGTCACCGCCTGATCGAAGCACACTCCCGTCACCGCCAGATCGACGCCCGCCAGATCCTTCGAATAACTCCGCCGCAGGAAGCTGATCACGCCGCCGAAGGTGTTCTCGAACGCCAGCCCGCGCCGCGCGGGGCGGTCGAGCGCGGTGTCCACCTGATGCTCCGCGTCCTGCAGCGCCATTGCCTTGCCTCCGGGGTGCCGTCGCGCCAAGTATCGCGCAGGACTATGGCCACCGCCCCCCGGCTTGGCAACCATCTGCGAGGGACCTCATGTCGCGGCTCTACGAACCACAGGCCTACGACACCACCACATGGCCCGACAGCCTGTGGCGCGCCGCCACGCCGCCGCTCGCGCCCTGGCCGCGCCTGCAGGGCGCCGCACGCGCCGAGGTGGCGATCATCGGCGCCGGCGTCACCGGGCTCAACGCCGCGCTGGAGCTGGCCGAGGCGCATGACGCCGATGTGGCGTTGCTGGACGCCGCGCAGCCGGGGTGGGGGGCGTCGGGGCGCAATGGCGGCTTCTGCTGCGCGGGCAGCACCAAACTGTCGGATGCCGCGATCCGCCGCCGCGTGGGCCCCGCCGGCGCGGACGCGTTCGCCGCCTTCCAGCGCGCGGCAGTGGCGCGCGTCGACGACAACCTGCGCCGCTACGCCATCGACGCCGAACGCGGCCCGGATGGCGAGCTGCATCTGGCGCATTCCCCCCGTGCCTGGGCGGTGATGCAGGCCGAGGCCGCCGAGGACCCCGACGCCGAAATCCTGCCGCGCGAGGCGCTGCGCGACCGCGGGCTGTTCAGCCCCGCCTTCCACGGCGGCGTGCTCGAGCGCCTGGGCTTTCCGATCCAGCCGATGAAATACACCCTCGGGCTGGCGCGCGCGGCGCAGGCGGCCGGGGTGCGCTGCCACGGCGACAGCCCCGTCACGCGGCTCGCGCCCCACGCGGGCGGCTGGCGGCTCACCACGCCGCACGGCACGCTCGATGCCGCGCGCGTGCTGGTGGCGACCAACGGCTACACCGACGAGCGCGTGCCGGGCTGGCTTGCCGGGCGTATCCTGCCGGTGCTGTCGAACATCCTGGTGACCCGCCCGCTCAGCGCCGAGGAGCAGCGCGCGCAGGGCTGGACCGCGCGCACCATGTCCTTCGATTCGCGCCGGCTGCTGCATTATTTCCGGCTGCTGCCCTGCGGGCGGTTCCTGTTCGGCGCGCGCGGCGGCCACTCCGCCGATCCCGCGGCGCTGGCCGCCTTCGCCCGCACCGCGCGCGCCGAATTCGACGCCATGTTCCCCGGCTTCGCCGCCGCCGAGACCGAGCACCGCTGGTCCGGCCTGGTCTGCCTCACAGCCTCGCTTGCGCCCTTTGCCGGGCCCGTGCCGGGGACCGAAGGGCTGTTCGCAGCGCTCGCATGGCACGGCAACGGGGTTGCAGCGGGCTCCGAGACAGGCCGTCGCATGGCGACACTTGTCGCCGGTGGCGCCGACACCCTCCCTGCGCTGATGCGTCGCCCGCCCCCGCGCCTGCCGGTGCCGCGCCGCGCGGCGCTGCGCGCGGCGATGGCGGCGATGCGGGTGGCGGACCTGCCGGCGATCTCGCGCTGAGGGCTGCGCGCGGCGCTTGTTCCGGGCGGCGGATCGGGTATCCTGCGCGGCAACGACCACCGCACCGAACGGGGCATCCGAGCAGCATGACCGCACCCGACCACACCCGCCGCGCGCTCTGCGCGGGCGCGCTTGCCCTGGGGCTTGGCGCCTGCATGGGCGGCGGCATCGCCGGCCCCGCCACGCGCCGCCGCCCGGAGGACCCGCAGATGCGCCCCGTCGCCAACCCCGCCTTCGACGCCTGGCTGG
>PUOA01000278.1 GCA_003551925.1 Paracoccaceae bacterium | reverse complement strand
GGTTCAGCGTGCCCAGCAGCAGCACCGTGGCCATGCCGACCGAGATCTGGAACAGGCTCAGCCGCAGGATCTGGCTCAGCGGCAACCCCTCCGAGGCCGCATCGGCAAAGGGCAGCCAGCGCAGGCTCGCGGCCTTCATCATGGAGCGTGGGATGATCATGCCCGCACCTCGAGACATTCGGAAATGTAGAAACCCCGCGACACCCGGCCGACCCGGCCCAGCCCCGCGACCTGCAGGCGCCGCCAGTCCTGCGGCACCATCACCGGCGAGCGGTCGGCGCGCGGAAACAGCTTGCCCGCGTGCCACATCGCCATCAGCAGCGCCGTGCGCGGCGCGACCGTGAACACCACCTGCCCCGACCGCAGCGCCAGCCCATCAAGCGCGGCGCACAGATCGGGCGCGGTGTAATAGATCAGACTGTCCATTCCCAGGACGTGATCGAACCGCCCCAGAGCCGGGTCCAGCATGTCGCCCGCGGCAAACCGCACCCGCCCCGGCAGCCCCTCGGGCAGCCGCGCGCCGGCGATCTCCACCAACCGCGGCGAGATATCGACCGCCACCACATCGGCGCCGCGCGCGGCCAGCTCCGCCGCCATCGCCCCCGTGCCGCAGCCCGCATCCAGAACCCGCGCGCCATGCAGATCATCGGGCAATTGCGCCAGCATCAGCGCGCGCATGGTGTCGCGCCCCTCGCGCACGGTCTGCCGGATCCGGCTCACCGGCGCGTCCGAGGTCAGCCGCTCCCACACACGGGTCGCGGTGCCGTCGAAATACCCCGCCACACGGGCGCGCGTGCCCGCATAGCTGTCGGTGGAAAGGGGCGCGACGTCACGCATCAGTCGAATCCCAGCAGCTCGAAGATATCGCGGTCGGCCATCGGCGCGGGCGCCAGCGGCTCGGTGCCGTTCCACAGGGTCTCTGCCAGCCGCACATACTCGGCGCGGCAGGCGATGATGTCATCGTCGGCATCCATCTCGAACAGCGTCTTCTTCTTCAGCCGCGAGCGCCGGATCGCGTCCACATCCGGCATGTGCCCGATCCGCCGGAACCCGACCTTCTCGCAGAAGCGGTCCACCTCGTTGGTCTCGCGCGAGCGGTTGGCGATGCAGCCGGCCAGCCGCACCTTGTAGTTGGCGCTCTTGGCCTGCACAGCGGCGATGATGCGGTTCATCGCGTAGATGCTGTCGAAATCATTGGCGGTGACGATCACCGCGCGGTCGGCATGCTGCAAGGGCGCGGCGAACCCGCCGCAGACCACATCGCCCAGCACGTCGAAGATCACCACATCGGTGTCTTCCAGCAGATGATGCTGCTTCAGAAGCTTCACCGTCTGGCCCACCACATACCCGCCGCAGCCGGTCCCCGCCGGCGGCCCGCCGGCCTCGACGCACATCACCCCGCCCCAGCCTTCGGTCAGAAAGTCCTCGGGGCGCAGCTCCTCGGGGTGGAAATCCACCTCCTTGAGGATGTCGATCACCGTGGGCTGCAACTGCCCGGTCAGCGTGAAGGTGCTGTCATGCTTCGGATCGCAGCCGATCTGCAGCACCCGCTTGCCCATCGTGGTGAAGGCCGCCGACAGGTTCGAACTGGTGGTCGACTTGCCGATCCCCCCCTTGCCATAGACCGAGAACACCTTCGCGCCTTCGATCTTCGCCGCCGGGTCCTGATGCACCTGCACCGAGCCTTCGCCGTCCAGCCCCTTGAGCTGCGGTATGTCATCGCGTGGGCTCATGCCGTGTCCCCTTTCATCCTGATCCAAATATCCCGGGGGGTCCGGGGGGCTGGCCCCCCGGCGTGTCCACCCGGCGCTGTCGTGTCTCCAAGGCTCATTCCGCGGCAATCCCTTCCACGCGGTCCTCGATTTCGTCCGCCGCCGCCTGCAACGCGGCCAGCGTGTCCGCATCGGGCTGCCAGTAGTCGCGGTCCGAGGCTTCCAGCAGGCGCCCCGCCATCCGCGCGCTCGCCTGCGGGTTCAGCTCGGCCAGCCGGCGGCGCATCTCGTCGTCCAGCACGAAGGTCTCGGACAGCCGCTGATACACCCAGGGCTCCACCGTGCCGGTGGTTGCCGACCAGCCCAGCGTGTTGGTCACCTGCGCCTCGATCTGGCGCACGCCCTCGGCGCCGTGCTTCAGAAGCCCCTCGAAGAATTTCGGGTTCAGGCTGCGCGCGCGGGTCTCCAGCGCGATCTGGTCGCGCAGGCTGCGCACCTTGCCAGCGCCCTTGGTCTGGTCGCCGATATAGACCGGCGCCTCGGTGCCGCGGGCGCGTTTGACGGCGCGCGCGATCCCGCCCAGCGTGTCGAAATAGTGATCGACCGTGGTCACCCCCAGCTCGACCGATTCGAGGTTCTGATACGCCAGATCCACCCGCCCCAGCGCCGCCTGCAGCAGCCTGGGCTGCGGCGCGGCGCGGCCGTCCAGGCCATAGGCGAAGCCCTTGCGCGCCTGATAGGCGTCGGCAAGCTCGTCCTCGTCGCCGAAGGCCGAGCTGTCGACCAGCAGGTTGACATTCGACCCGTAGGCCCCTTCGGCGTTGGAAAACACCCGCAGCGAGGCCGTGGCCATGTCCACCCCCATCTCGGCGGCGTAGGCCAGCGCGTTGGCACGGATGAAGTTCTGCGCCTCGGGCTCCTCGGCGGTGGCGGCCTTCCAGGCGGCCTCGGCCAGCATCCGGGTCTGCAGCGGCAGCAGGTCGCGGAAGATGCCCGACAGCGTGATCACCACGTCGATCCGCGGCCGCCCCAGCTCCGCGAGCGGGATCAGATCGGCGCCCGAGAGCCGCCCGAAGCTGTCGAAGCGTGGCTTCGCGCCCATCAGCGCCAGCGCCTGCGCGATCGGGCCGCCGTCGGATTTGATGTTGTCCGACCCCCAGAGCACCATCGCCACGCTGCGCGGCAGCGTCGCATGCGCGTCCAGCAGCCGTGCCGCCTGCGCCGAACCGTCGCGCAGCGCGTATTCGGTGGGCATGCGGAACGGGTCGAACGCGTGGATGTTGCGCCCGGTGGGCAGGATCTCGGGCGCGCGGATCAGGTCGCCGCCGGGCACCGGCGCGATGTAGCGCCCGGCCAGCGCGCGCAGCAGCCCCGGCAGTTCGGTGTCCTGCTGCAGCAACTCTTCGGCGCGGGCGCGGATATCGTCGTCACCCTCCATCTGCGCCACCATTGCAGCGCGCGCCTCGGCCGACAGCGGCTTGCCCATGATGTGCAACCCGTCGGGGATCAGCGCGTCCTCGGTCTCCAGCAGCTTGAGCCACAACGTGTCGGGCGCGCCGGCCAGATCGACCGCCGCCGCCTGTTCGGCGATCAGCGCCTCCAACTCGTCGCGCTCGCGCGCCTCGGGGCTTAGCGCGCGCCAGCGCGTCAGGCTGTCCTTGAGGTCCTGCAGCCCCTTGTAGAGCCCGGCCTGCGCCAGCGGCGGCGTCAGATGCGTCACCGTGACCGCGTTCGACCGGCGCTTGGCCAGCGTCGCCTCGGACGGGTTGTTGGCGGCATAGAGATACACGTTCGGCAGGTTGCCGATCAGCCGGTCGGGCCAGCAGGTGCGCCCGCCGCCGGCCTGCTTGCCGGGCATGAATTCCAGCGCGCCGTGCATGCCGAAATGCAGCACCGCATCGGCGCCGAAATCGTCGCGGATCCAGCGATAGAAGGCGGCGAAGGCGTGGGTGGGGGCAAAGCCCTTCTCGAACAGCAACCGCATCGGGTCGCCCTCGTAGCCGAAGACGGGCTGCACGCCGACGAAGACGTTGCCGAACTCGGCGCCCAGCACGAAGACGCCGCGGCCGTCGGACTGGTCGCGCCCCGGAGCGGGGCCCCAGGCGGCCTCGATGTCCGAAAGCCAGGGCGTTTCGGCCACCAGCCGGTCGGCGGGCACATGCGCGGCCACGTTGGCGGGCATCCCGTGGCGCGTGGCGTTGCCGTGCAGCAGCCGCTCGCGCAGCGCCTCGACGCTTGCGGGCGGGGTCAGGTCATAGCCCTCGGCGGCCATGGCGTGGAGCGTGTTGTAAAGGCTCTCGAACACCGACAGATAGGCTGCGGTGCCCACGGCACCCGCGTTGGGGGGAAAGCCATACAGCACCACGGCAATCTTGCGCTCGGCGATGCGCGAGCGGCGCAGCCGCACCAGCCGCGCGGCCTTGTCGGCCAGCTGGCCGATACGCTCGGGGCATGGCGCCATCGCCTTGGCGTGCCCGTCGCACGCCGCCTGGCACCCCGAGGGGCAGCCCGCACAGCCATCGACCCCGTGCCGGCCGGCATAGACGGTGGGGTTGGTCGCGCCGTCGATCTCGGGCAGCGCGATCAGCATGGTGGTTTCGACCGGCCCGAGACCCGCCGAGCCCGCCCATTGCCCCAGCGTCTGGAACTCCAGCGGATGCGCGGCGATATAGGGCACGTCCAGCCCGGTGAGCGTTTCCACCGCCGCCGGACTGTCGTTGTAGGCAGGACCCCCGACCAGGCTGAACCCGGTCAGCGACACCAGCGCGTCGATCCGGCCGGCGTGGTAGGCGTCGATCGCCGGGCGCCCGTCAAGCCCGCCCGCGAAGGCCGGGACGACCGCGAGCCCCTGCGCCTCGAGCGCGCGGATCACGGCGTCATAATGCGCGGTGTCCGAAGCGAGGATGTAGGAGCGCAGCATCAGCAGCCCCACGGTGCCGCGCGCGCCGTCGGGGCGCGGCAGGCGGGCGGGGTCGGTGGTGATGCGGCCATGCTCGGGGTCGGCCATGTCGGGGTGGTAGAGGCCGACCTCGGGGTAGTCGATCGGCGCCGCGGCGGTGACCGCGTTCCAGTCGGGGCGGCTGGCATAGCGACCCACAAGGAAGCGGATCATCGATTCGATGTTGTCGTCCGATCCGCCCAGCCAGTATTGCATGGACAGGAACCACGCGCGCATGTCCTGCGCCTTGCCGGGGACGAACCGCAGGATCTTGGGCAGGCGGCGCAGCATCGACATCTGGCTCTTGCCCGAGGCCGGCTTGCCGTCCTTGCTGCCGCGCAGCTTGCGCATCAGCTTGCCCAGCGCCGAAGGCGGCGCCGACATGTCCAGATCGCCCATCCGCGTCAACTTGACGATCTGCGCGTCGGCGATCACGCCCACGAAGGCGTCGGCACGCTCGCGCGCGGCGCGCAACTGCGGCAGCACGGCGTTGATGTGCTCTTCCAGGAACAGCAGGTTCGCCACCACGATGTCGGCGCGGTCGATGTCGCGCTGCGCCGCGGCCAGCGCGTCGGGGTTATTTGCCCATTCGGCGGCGGCGTGGATCGACACCTCCAGCCCCGGGAAGTCGCGTTCGAGCTTCGGCAGCACACGCTCGGCGGGGCCGGCGGCGTGGGCATCGAGCGTGACGACGACGAAGCGGTAGGGCCGCAGGGCGGCCATGTCGGGCGTGAAGGGACTATCGCGCATAATGGGCCTTCGCTTCGTAGAGGGTGTCGACGCTGATCTCGTCCAGGCCCTTGAGCGTGGCGAATTTCTCGGTGTTGCGTCGGGCCTTGCCGCGCACGAAGAAGGGGATCTTCTTCAGCTCGCGCTCGGCACAGGCGAGCCAGATGACATTGTCGCCCCCCGTCCGGGCGGGGTGCTGGGCGGCAGGCTCGTCCGCCGGGGGCATCGAACCCCCGTCGGCCGAGGCCGCCTGCGCGGCCAGCGCGCCCTTGCCCGCCGGTGTCGCTTCGGTCCGCGGAGCGTGGCCGCCGTGGTGCGAGGGGCCGGCCTCGTCGCGGAACTCGAAATCCTCGCGGAACATGTGCAGGAGGTGCTCCTCCAGCCCCATGACCAGCGGGTGCACCCAGGTGTCGAAGAGCACATTCGCGCCTTCGAACCCCATCTGCGGCGAATAGCGTGCGGGGAAGTCCTGCACATGCACCGGCGCCGAGATCACCGCGCAGGGGATGTTCAGCCGCTTGCCGATGTGGCGTTCCATCTGCGTGCCGAGGATCATCTCGGGCTGCGCGGCGTCGATGGCGCGCTCGACCTCCAGATAATCGTCGGTGATCAGCGCCTCGACCCCGAACTCGCGCGCCAGTGCACGCACCGGGCGGGCCTGTTCGCGGTTGTAGCAGCCGATGCCGCAGACCTCGAACCCCATCTCGTCGCGCGCGACGCGGGCGGCGGCCATGGCGTGCGTGCCGTCGCCATAGACGAAGACGCGCTTGCCGGTCAGATAGGTGCTGTCGACCGACGCCGCCCACCACGGCTGGCGCAGCCGCGCGCTGTCCACCGGCGCGGTGCTGCCCGACAGCGCGCGGACCTCGTCGATGAACGCGCGCGTGGCGCGACTGCCGATCGGGATCGTCTTCGTCCAGGGCTGGCCGTGCTCGCGCTCCAGCCAGCGCGCTGCCGCTTCGGCGGTTTCGGGATAGAGCAGCACGTTGAAATGCGCCGCCCCCAGCCGGGTGATGTCCGAGGGCCGCGCGCCCATCGGGGCGGCCACGTTCACGTCGATGCCCATCTCTTCGAGCAGCGCGGTGATCTCGGCCACGTCGTCGCGGTGGCGGAAGCCCAGCGCGGTGGGCCCGAGGATGTTGCACGACACCCGTTCGGTGCGCGGCACCGGCCCGGCCAGCGCGCGGCAGATCTGCACGAACGCCTCGTCGCAGCCGAAATTCTCCTTGCGCTGGTAGCTCGGCAGCTCGAGCGGGATCACCGGCACCGGCAGGCCCATCGTCTCGGCCAGCCCGCCGGGGTCGTCCTGGATCAGCTCGGCGGTGCACGACGCCGCAACCAGCAGCGCCTCGGGCTTGTAGCGCTCATAGGCGTCGAGGCACGCGGACTTGAACAGCCCCGCAGTGTCGGCGCCCAGGTCGCGCGCCTGAAAGGTGGTGTAGCTCACCGGCGGGCGGTGGTTGCGCCGCTCGATCATGGTGAACAGCAGGTCCGCATAGGTGTCGCCCTGCGGGGCGTGGAGCACCATGTGCAGCCCCTCCATCCCCGTCGCCACGCGCATGGCGCCGACATGGGGCGGGCCTTCATATGTCCAGATGGCGAGCTTCATGGCTGACC
>PUOA01000350.1 GCA_003551925.1 Paracoccaceae bacterium | reverse complement strand
CCCTGGATCTTTTCCAGCGCGGCGGCCCGCCACAGCGGGTTGCCGACAATCTCGGCGCCCACGCGGTCGGCCTCGTATTCGCGCGAGCGCGAGATCGCCATCTGCACCAGGGCCGCGGCGAGCGGCGCAAGGATCATCACCGCCAGCATCGCGATCACGCCGCCCGCGCCCTGGTTACGCCCGCCGCGGAAGAAGAACGCGAAATTCGCCAGCATCGAGATCGCGCCTGCAAAGGTCGCGGTGATCGTCATGATCAGCGTGTCGTAGTTGCGGATATGTGCCAGCTCATGCGCCATCACGGCGGCGATCTCGTCGCGCGACATGCGCTGCAACAGCCCGGTGGTGGCGGCGACGGCGGCGTTTTCGGGGTTGCGTCCGGTGGCGAAGGCATTGGGCTGGTCGTTGTCGATCACATAGACCCGCGGCGGCGGCATGTCCGCATCGGCGGCCAGCCGGTGGACCATGCGCAGCAGGTCGGGGGCCACCTGCGGGCCGCATTCCTGCGCATTGTACATCCGCAGCACCGCCTTGTCCGAGTTCCAGTAGGCCCAGGCATTGGTCGCTGCCGCAAAGCCCAGCGCGATCACCACGCCCGCAGCACCCCCCAGAAGGTAGCCCACCCCCATGAACAGCGCGGTCATGGCGGCCATCAGCATGGCGGTCTTCACATATCCGGTCATCGCACAAAGCCTCTCGAGCAGCAGTCACCGACCGCTGCAATATGGGACAGGTGTGACAGGGCTGCAATCGGTGGCGCGCGCGATCAGCCGCCGAAACTCTCCATGGCGCGGAAGTCCATCTCCTCGAGCACGGGGATCATGAGGTCGGGGTCTGCGCCTTCGGCGGTCACCAGGATGCGGCCCGCGACGATGGCGCGCAGGCTGCGGTCCTCGCGCAGGAAGCGCACGCGGTTGATCCGTTCGATCTGCCCGCCCATCTGGGTGATCATCGCCATGTTGCCCAGCATCATGCCCAGCTGCGCCACCATCGGGTTGTCGGCCATGAGCGAGAGCTCGAACCGGCCATCGGGGCCGGAATAGGTGGCGCTGGCCATCACCCCGCCGCCCATCATGCCCAGCATGCCGCCGCCGGCGGCCTCGTCAAGCTCGCGCGTCCAGCCGTCGGGCGCGTCCGGAAGATAGGCGGCAAGCCCGGCGGTCTTCATCATGCCGAGCACCCGCTGGGCTTCGACAAGCTCGTCCTCGGCCCATTGCAGGTCGCCCTCGGCATAGGCTTCGAGCGCGGTTTCCAGCGCTTCGACAAAGGGGTCCGCCGCGGCGGGGCTGGACAGCAGGGCGGCAAGCGCGGCTGCGGCAAGGGCGCGGTGCATCGGGGGCCTCCATTGGTTGACAGGACGCCCACAGACTGCGCCAGCGCCGCGCGCCGGGCAAGCGGTTTTCGTGCGCGCGGTGGCGGCTGCGTCGTGCGCTCAGACCAGCCCCGCGGCCTGCAACCTTGCGCGCAGATCGGTCTGCGGGCGCGCGCCCAGATGGCTGATGACTTCGGACGCGGCGAGATTGCCGATGCGCACCGCGACCTCCAGATCGCGCCCCTCGACCAGCCCGAACAGGAACCCGGCGGCGAACTGGTCGCCCGCCCCGGTGGCGTCGACCGGGTGCATGCGGTTCACCGGAACCTCCAGCGCTTGCCCCTGCGCGATCACGCGCACCGGGTCGCCCGAGCGCGTGCACACCACCAGCGGGCACACCCGCGACGCCTGCGCGAGCGCATCGTCCAGCTCGTTGGTCTGGTAGAGCGCCACCCACTCGGCCTCGTTGCCCAGCGCCACGTCGACCTCGCCGGCCACCAGCGCCTGGAAATCGGCGCGGTGGCGGTCCACGCAGAACGGATCCGACAGCGCGATGGCGGCGCGCCCGCCGGCGGCGCGGCAGGCGCGCGCGGCCTTGCGAAACGCCTCCTTGCCGCGGTCCTTGTCGTAGAGATACCCTTCGAGGAACACCATCTCGCTGTCGGCCATCACCGCCTCGTCGACATCCTCGGGGCCCAGTTCGGCCGAGATGCCGAGATAGGTGTTCATCGACCGCTCGCCATCCGGCGTGACGAAGATCATGCAGCGCGAGGTCGGCAGCGTCTCGTCGGCCACGGGCGCGTTGGGAAAGGCGGTGCCCTGCGCGGCCATCTCGGCGGCGTAGCCCCGGCCCAGCGCGTCGTCGCGCACGCGGCCCACGAAGGCGGTGCGCAGCCCCAGCCGGCCCAGCCCCGCCAGCGTGTTGGCCACCGACCCCCCCGGCGCGGTGTCGTGCACGGTCATCGCCGCCGACAGCGCCTCGGCGCGGTCGCGTTCGATCAGCTGCATGATGCCCTTGCGGATGTCATGGTCGTGCAGGAATCGCTCGGGCACCGTGCTGATCACGTCGACGATGGCGTTGCCGATCCCGGCCATCTGGTAGGTTTTCACTCGGTTTTCTCCTCATAGGCGCACAGATCGCGGATCAGGCAGGCGGGGCAGGCGGGTTTGCGCGCCTTGCACACGTAGCGCCCGTGCAGGATCATCCAGTGATGCGCGTGGAGCTGGAATTCGGCGGGGACGTGATCCTCGATCGCGCGTTCCACGGCCACCACGTCGCGCCCCGGCGCGATGCCCGACCGGTTGCCGAGCCGAAATATATGCGTGTCCACCGCCTGCGCGGGCAGCCGCCACCACATGTTCAGCACCACGTTCGCGGTCTTGCGCCCCACGCCCGGCAGCGCCTGCAGCGCCGCGCGCGAGGACGGGACCGCGCCGCCATATTGCTCGACCAGGATGCGCGAGAGCTTGATGACGTTCTTCGCCTTGTTGCGGTAAAGCCCGATTGTGCGGATATGCGCGATCAGCCCCTCCTCGCCCAGCGCGAGCATCTTTTCGGGGGTGTCGGCGATCCGGAACAGCGCCGCGGTGGCGCGGTTGACGCCGGCATCGGTGGCCTGCGCGCTCAGCGCGACCGCGACCAGCAGCGTGTAGGCGTTGACATGCGCAAGCTCGCCCTTGGGTTCGGGCTCGGCCGCCTGAAAGCGGGAAAAGATCGCGTGGATCGTGGTATGGTCAAGCTGCGCGGCCATGGCGCGGATATGCACCGCGCCGCCCGCAGGGGCAAGCCCCGCAGGCGGCGGGTCCGCGGCCCCGCCGGGGGGCCGCAGGATGTGGCGGGCCTGCATCTCGAGCCCGATCAGCCACGCGGCCATCGAGAAATACACCAGCAGCCCCGAGAAATCCTTGCGCGTGGTGATGAACGTGTCGATCAGCCCGCCGACGACCAGCTCACCGGCCAGCGTGACCAGCAGGAACAGGATGCGCACGAGCACCGTGTATCAGATCGGCCCCTGCGTCAGCTTTTCCGCGCGCATGTGGTCGGTGGTGTGGAACATGTCGCCCACGGCCGCCTTGTCGTAGATGTCATCCGAGGTCTCGATCTCGAGAATGTCCATCGCGTCGTCGAAGGTCAGCACGCCGGTCCGCCGCTTGCGCGCGTCCAGGATGGGCAGCAGCGGCACGTCGCGCACCTGCAGTTCGCGCGCCGCCCGTTCCCAGTCGGTGTCGCCGCAGCGGTAGTGGGGCGGGGGTGCGGGGTATCGCCGTCCGGGCTGTCGGGGGTGAGCATGGCCAGCCCGGCCGCGCACGGGTCGCGGGATGCGTCAGGCCGCATCCGGACGAGCTTTCCGCGGGTCTCACTTTCGGCGCGGAAAAATGGTCGGCTTGCCGACGCCGGGAGAGTTCGAGAAGGCCGCGCGCGCTGCCAACCGCAACACGCGCGCGCGCGGCCATGCGCCTGCCGGCGCCAGCTCGCCGTGCCGGGGGGCGGCCCGGCGATGCGCGACGGCCTTCGGCCCTTGCTCCGCGCAGGGTGGCTCGACCGTCCCACGCTGATCGGTGATCACTCTAGTGGCGGACCTCGGTCACGAAGGCCTCGGGCATGTCAAGGTCCTGATCCAGGAACCCGGTCAGCGGCATCGAGAAACGCGCGCTGCGGCCATCCTCGGAAATCTCGCCGTTCGAACTGACGATTTCGGCCCCGCTGACCGAGAAGGCGATCTCGTAGCCTTCGAGCATGGGGCGGAACATGGCCATCATCGACGGGTCCTCGATCATCTCGTCCATGTCGTCGTCGAGATCATCAAGCGGGATGGTCACGCGCACGATTCCGTTGCCCAGCGCCTCGGCGGTGGCGGGGATGGTGTCGTCGTCGTCATCCTGAAACAACTCGGCAAAGGGTCCGGTCTGGTCGATGTGGCAGATGGCATAGGCATCGGTCAGTTCCAGCCGCCCGCCGTCGGCTTCGTCGCAGAAATCGCCGTCGTCGTCGCTCATGTCGAAGAGCGCGCGCTGCATCTGCATGGTTCCTGTCAGCCGCGCCGTCTCGTCGTCGAGGATCTCGATATCCATGTCCACGCCGATGCAGCCCGCCAGCGCGAGCGCCGCTCCTGCCGTTGCCAGCCTGAAATGTCGCATGTCCTACTCCCTCGATCGCGCCGCCGGGTGGGCGGCTGTTTCACGCACGGACAGTTTGGAAGCCATGCCGACGCGCTGCAAGCGCGAATCCGGTCGACGCCCGGACCGGGGGCGCGTTTCGGGACGGTCATGGCAGCCCCGCGGTCGCGGATCACGATCCGCACGGGCACGCCGGGCCGGAGCGGAAAGACACTCCGGCACAGCAGCCAGGGCGAGCGCGCCCCGATCACCCCGAGGCCGATCATCGCCACGAGCGCGACCCCCACCGCGTCCCGGTGAACCGACAGCACAGACCACCAAGAAGACCGGTGATCCCGAGGAGCACCACCCCACCAGGCGCTGCGCGCCTGACGCCCGCCGCCGGGCGCGGGTGCATCAGCGCCGTCCAGGTCAAGGACATGCTCGGTGTCGCTGCAATCGACACGGCGCGAACGGACGCGGTTTCCACGTTTCGTCCCTAGCTCAGGGGTCTTCCGCCATCTCCATGCAGACGGCGATACCCTCTTGCATGTCGTCGGCCGACATCTCGCGGACCATTGGGCGCAGTGCATCGATGCTCGACGCTGCCACGTCCTCGTCCCCCATGAGCATGTCCAGACCCTGTGCCAGCTCCAGCCGTGCAGCCGCGACCGCACCTTGATCCAGGTCGCTCAACGCTCCACCCTGTCCGGCGACATGGTCGAACATCGCGATACACAGTGACATCAACTCGATCGGGTCTATTTCCATTGCGCGCTCCGTTGCTTGTCAGGCCGCGTCCGGCACGCTCGTCGTCATGGACGCGACGTGCCTGCGTCACGGCAAGGACCCTAAGGGGGCGACTTCCCGCATGCCAGACATCCGGTTCTGCAATTATTTCAGCGTTCAACCTCTTTCGCGATCAGGCGCGGCCGGGCTCGCCGCCACGCGCCCGCCGAACCGCCGGACAATCGCTGCACGCTCGATGGCGTGGCGGTCGAAAGCCGATCGGCTCAGCCCGGCGCAGGACGCTCGCCCAGCCATATTTCAGGGTTGGTTTCCGCGATCCGGCGGAAACGTTCTTCGCCCAGCATGACGCGCAGGCGGATGCAGACCGCGCGTTCCGACAGCGCCTTCTGCCGCGTCATGTAGTAGTCCGAGCCGAACAGCACGCGGGCTGCAAGCGTCTCGTTCTCCAGGAAGACCTTGAGGAAGGGCGCATAATCCTCGAAATGGAACAGGGTGTAGGAGATGTCCGTCCATATGCCCGGGAATTGGCCGCACGTGATCATGTGGCGGATGGCGACCTGCCAGTTACACGCCGGGTCAGCGAGATCGACCTGCATGTCAGGGGGCGTGCCCTCTTCGACATAACTCCGCCAGTCGGTCTCGCCGCCGAAATGCGCCAGACAGACGCGCAGGGTGGGGAATTCCTGCAAGACGGGCACAAGAGCGCCGGGCGAGCAGTAGCGGTCGCCGCGCGCTGACGAGACGCCGCGCCCGCTGACGCCGCCGCGCGAGCAATGCGTCATCACCGGCAGGTTGCGCTCCACCAGCAGCGGATAGACGTCGCGCATCAGCGCCTCATGGTCGGGCGGGTAGCCGAGGCGGGGATAGAGCTTGAGCCCGTGGAAGCCGAGATCCTCGATGGCGCGGCGTGCCTCGTCCACGGCGCCGGGCTCGCGCGGATCAAGGGTGGCGAAGGGCAGGGCGCGGTTCTTGAAGGCGGGGGACGCAGCAAGCCTTGCAAGCTCGTCGTGCTGTGCCGGCAGGCCGGCGGCGATGCGCCCGATTCCGGTGCTGCGCAAATCCATCGGCAGCAGCACGAAACGCGTGCCGGGGGGATACTGCGGCACGAGCTTGGCCAGAATGCGCTCCTGCCGGATCTCCGACGCTTCCTGCTGGAAGCGGAAGAGCCGGTCGAGGGTCGCAGCGAGCGGGTGCTGACCGATCAGCCGGAACAGAAAGGCGAGCAGCCGGACCAGGTAGGGGATCTTGACGAACGGCCACAGCAGCGGGTGGGGGAACAGGCTGGGCACATGCCGCGAGGTGAAGCAGTGGACGTGGCAGTTGGTGATGCGTAAGCCCGCCATGGCGCGCGCCTTTTCCAGCCCCTCCGCCTCAGAGTGACAGAGCGCGGCGCATGTCGCAACTGCTGTGGTGCTGTGCGCAGCTGCCGACCGGCCCGATCGCGGCGCTCGATGCTCACCTTTGGCCGCTGCCGGTTTCGTGGACAGGTGGTAGGTGGTCAAGCTCGCGTGGCGCGGGGCTGCTATCGCCTTGGGCGACCGCCGGTGCCGGGAGCCCGCGCGCTGCCGGACGCTCGATATGCGCAACCGCACGCAGGTGGTCATTCCGGCGATGCGGCGCGGTCAGGCGATCGGGCGCGACTGCAGCCGGGGCATCGTGCTCGATGCCGACGCGCTGCAAGGCGAAAGGCCATACAAGACGGATACTCGGATGTGGAAGTTGAAGTGCAGGCTTCTGTTGCCAGGTGCCTGCGAACCCCGCCTTGCGCTGCTAGGCGCAAGGGCTTAGTTTTCGGTCCGTGGCAGCTTACGCTGCGACTGCGACCGGAGCACGGTTGTCATTG
>PUOA01000199.1 GCA_003551925.1 Paracoccaceae bacterium | reverse complement strand
GCGGGTCTCGATCCGCGCCTGCATGGCCTGGCATGCGTCGGACGAGACGAATTCGTCGGTGAACTCGGCCTTGCCCGCGCGGCCCGCAAGCGCGATGGCCGCCAGCAGGAACGCGAAAGAGAACTTGCCCTCGAGCTCGGTCCTGGCGATCCGGAAGCGGATCGGCCCCAGCACGTTGCTGCCCGCACACAGCGTCACCTTTTCGATGTCGTCGGGCGCAAGCCCTTCCTCGGCCATGAGGAATTTCATCGCGTCCATGCTGGGATGGGTCAGCACCCCCGAGGGATAGGGCTTGATGCTCACACCGGGGCGCAGCATCGTGTGCGGCGCACCGAAACGGTCACGCACCAGCGCGGGCTCGCCTCCCGGACCGGCGACGGCCAGATAGCCCCAGCGCCCGTCCAGCCCCTCGGAATTGGCCGAAAACCCCTGCCGCGCCAGCAGCGCTGCCTCGACCCCGTTGGCCGAGGCACGCCCGACATGCAGCGGCTTGGTCATGCTGCCGAAATTCACGCGAATGCCCGATGCCATCGACGCGGCAAGCCCCAGCGCGCGCGCGGACTGCTCCTTGTCCAGCCCGAGCATGTTCGCCGCAGCCGCGGCCGCGGCGAAGGTGCCGATCGTCCCCGACGTGTGGAACCCGCGCATGTAATGCGCCGGATCGATGGCCTCGGCGATCTTGCAACCGACCTCGAACCCGGCGGTGAAGGCCGCGAGGAAGCGCTTGCCATCGACCGGGCGGCCGGTTTCCGCGGCGACAAGCTCGGCCGTGGACAGCGCCGCGATCAGCGGCGGCATGGTCGGGTGCATCAGCAGGCCATAGGGGCGGCCCGGCCCCTCGGCCAGTTGCGTGTCGTCCCAGTCCATCGCATGCCCCGCGGTGCCGCCCCACAACGCCGCCAGATGCGCGGGCGCGCGGCGCGCGCCAAGGCCCAGCAGCCGGGCCTGCCCGGTGCCACCGATGCTGTCGATGTGGCGCAAGAGCGGCGCCATCCCCGGCTGTTCGGTCCCCGCAAGCGCCACGGCAAGCCCGTCGAGCACGCAGCGCCGCGCCAGGTGCAGGGTCTCGGCGTCCAGATCCTCGAAGCGGTGCGATGCCATGAAGGCCGCCGCCGCCGAGGTCAGCCCCGAAAGCGCGTCATGCTGCGGGTCGGGCGTTGCGGTGGTGGTCATGTGGGGTCCTCCCTTTGAGATCGGTTTCCGGCGATCGGCAGCGTGCGCGCCGCGCCCCGCCGGCCGGGTCAGTCGAGCGTGTCGCGCACGCGCAGCTTGGCGCGTTCGACATGGCGGAAAAACGCTTCCTGCGCGCGCTCGCGGCTGCCCGAGGCAAGCGCATCGACCATCGCGCGGTGTTCGCGGTTGGACACCGCCAGCCCGCCGGGCTGCACCAGATTGCGCGCGCGAAACACCTGCAGCTTGTTGACGAAGCTCGTGTATTCGCGCTGCAGCGTGCTGTTTCCGGTCGCGTTCATGAGGTATTCGTGAAAGCGCAGGTTTTCCGGGTAGTAGTGGTCGAAGTCCCGGCCCGCGGCGATCTGATCCATCCGGTCGAGCATCGCGTTGAGATCCGCGAGCATTGCATCATCGAGTCGGTCCACCAGCAGCCGCCCGGCAAGCCCGAAGAGCGCGGCGCGCACGTCGTAGATCTCGAGCGCTTCCTTGACGCTGAGCGCGCGGACGAACACCCCGCGATTGCGGATGACGTCCACCAGCCCCCTGCCCTGCAGGCTGCGCGTCGCTTCGCGCAGCGGGCCGCGGCTGGTGCCGAAGCGTGCGGCCAGCTGGATCTCGTTCAGCCGCTCGCCCGGTTTCAGCTCTCCGGTCAGGATCAGGTGCTCAAGCGCGCTCTCCAGCCCCCCCGTCCGTGCGGCGAGGTCGGAAGCGTCGCTGCCGTGCTGATTGTTCTCTTCGTGATCCTTCTCGAGCATATTCGGAACCCCTTTGTGTACAATCCGAGCGTCAAACATGCGACTTTCGTGAAGATTGGCAAGCTCAGGGGGCCAGTGCGGCGATCACCGCCTCGGTGACCGCGCGTGTATCGGCCTGCCCGCCCAGATCCGGCGTATAGGGTCCGGTGCGGCTGACCTCGTCGATCGCGCGCATCAGCCGCGCGGCGGCGGGTGCCTCGCCCAGACCGTCGAGCATCAGCGCTGCGGTCCAGAACGCGCCCACCGGGTTGGCGATCCCCTTGCCGGTAATGTCGAAGGCCGAGCCGTGGATCGGCTCGAACATCGACGGGCTGGCCCCGGAGGGATCGATGTTGGCGGTGGCGCCGTTGCCAAGGCTCCCGGTCAGCGCCGAGGCCAGGTCCGACAGGATATCGGCGTGCAGGTTCGTGGCGAGGATGGTGTCGAAATCTCCGGGTTTGGTGACCATCATCGCGGCCATGGCATCGACGAGCTTCCAGTCGACGTCGAGCTCGGGATATTCGGCCAGCACGCGGCGGCAGGTTTCGTCCCACAGCACCATGCCATGCCGCTGGGCGTTGGACTTGGTGACCACCGTCAGCCGCTTGCGCGGCCGGGTCATCGCCAGATCGGCCGCGAAGCGCGCGATCCGCTCGACGCCGCCGCGGGTGAACACGGCGACATCCATCGCCACCTCGAGCGGCAGCGCGGCATGCGCGCGCCCGCCGACGCCCGCGTATTCGCCTTCGGAATTCTCGCGCACGATCACCCAGTCGATCTGGGCGCCCAATTCGGATTTCAGCGGCCCCTCGCGCCCGCCCAGCAGCCGCGTCGGACGCACATTGGCGTATTGATCCAGCCCCTGGCAGATCGCCAGCCGAAGCTCCCACAGGGTCAGGTGATCGGGGATGTCGGGCGCGCCGACGGCGCCGAAATAGATCGCATCGAAGGCGCGCAGCTGAAAGGCCCCGTCCTGCGGCATCATCGCGCCCGTTCGCCGATACCGGTCCGAGCCCCAGTCGAAGTGCGTGACATCGAGCGCGAAACCGCCGTCGAGCGCGGCCAGACGCTCCAGAACGGCGACCCCGGCCTCGATCACCTCGGGGCCGACGCCGTCTCCGCCGATCGCGGCGATCCTATGCCTGCGCATGCGCGTTCTCCATCCCGTTCACTATGCCGTCGACCATGTCGGACTGGCTGCCGGTGCCCTTGATGTCGGGCGTGCGCGTGGCGGGGTCGGCCAGCGCGGCTTCGATGCCGCGGCGCATCCGTTCGGCGACCGCCACGGCCGCGGGGACGTCGCGCTTGCGACCCAGCCAGTCGAGCATCATCCGCGTCGATTCGATCATCGCGTAGGGGTTGGCGATGCCCTTGCCGGCGATATCGGGGGCCGAGCCATGCGTTGCCTGCGCCATCGCAATGGCGCCGCGTCCGATGCACAGGCCCGGTGCCATGCCAAGCCCGCCGACCAGCCCCGCAGCCTCGTCGGTCAGGATGTCGCCGAACATGTTTGTCGTCACCACGACGTCGAAGCTCTGCGGATCGCGCACCAGTCGCATCGCCATGGTGTCGACGATCACCTCGTCCACGGCGATGTCGGGATACTCCTGCGCCACCTGATAGGCGCTTTCGACGAACAGCCCGCAGCCCAGCTTGAACACCGTGTTCTTGTGCACCAGCGTCAGCCGCTTCTTGCGCGCCCGCGCCAGGTCTAGCGCCGCGCGCACCACCTTCTGCGAGCCCTCGCGGGTGATCACGCGCACCGACATGGACACATCCTCGGTCGGGCGGAACTCGCCCGACCCGGCGACCACGTTGCGGTCGGGCTGGAAGCCCTCGTTGTTCTCGCGCACGATCACGAGGTCGATGTCCTCATGGATCGCGCCGATCCCGGGAAAGGACCGGGTCGGGCGCACATTGGCGAACAGGTCGAACTGCTTGCGCAGGATCGGGTGCGGATTGATCGCCTCGGGGACCTTCGGATAGGCCTGATGCCCGATCGGCCCCAGAATCCAGCCATCAAGCCCGCGCAGCGTGTCGAGCGTGCCTTCGGGCATGGTGTGCCCGTGGGTGTCGAGCGCGCGGCGTCCGATGGGCACCTCGACCCAGTCGATCGCCAGCCCCTCGGCCGCAGCCGCGGCGCGCGCGATCCGGACCGAGGCGGGGACGATCTCGTGGCCGATATCGTCCCCTTCCAGGATGCCGATGCGCAGATCCGCCATCACGCGACCTGCCCGGCCGCCGTCGGCACCGACGCGCGCGCGGCGTCGGCCACATCGCTCAGCGTTTCCAGCGCCCACGAGGCCTTGAGCAGGCGCGCGGTGTCGTCGTCGCCGATGACCAGCGCCGATTGCCTGGTGAACTTCTCGTCGATCTGCGCATCGGTCAGCGGCACCTCGCGGCTGCCGATGGCGCGTTCGACATGCTTGTGCAGGGTGGTGCCGTCGTCGAAGGTGACGTCGATCTTGACCGACGCCTCGTGGATGTCGCCCGATGCCTCGGCCTGCACCGTATCGCGCAGCGCGATGATGTCATCGGCGCGCACCACCTCGTCGGTGAACGCCGTGGGCGCGCCGTCGCCGCGCAGCAGCGCCGCCGCCGCGGCATGATAGACCGAGAACTTGCCTTCCAGCCCGGTCTGCGGGCTGCGCTTGCCGGTGAGTTCAAGCACGAGCGGGTGCGCGGTCAGCTTGACCGAGGCGATCCGCCGGACCCGGTCGCCGATCTCGTCGCGGATCTGCAGGCAGCCGTCGATGGTGGGGTGGATGACGATGCCGCAGGCGAAGGGCTTGTAGGAGTTCAGCCCCGCCTCCCAGTGCTCGCCCAGCCCGCCGAGGATCTCGGTCCAGTCCTGCTTGTCGGACATGACATGCGCGAAACCGCGCGGCGCCTCGATCACGCGCTCGGACGAATCGAACCCGGCCTCGGCCAGCAGCGCCGACATCAGCCCGTTCTGCGCCGCGCGGCCGGGGTGGAAGCTCTTGGTCATGGTGCCGAACATCTCGCGGAAGCCCGACGCCTGCGTGCCCGCCAGCCCCAGCGCCCAGCGCATCCGTTGCGCATCCAGCCCGATCATCTTGCCCACCGCGGCGGCAGCGCCGAACACCCCGGCGGTGCCGGTGATGTGCCAGCCGCGATCGTAATGCGGCGGATAGACCGCGTTGCCGATGCGGCATTCGACCTCGACCCCGACGATCAGCGCGGTCAGGAAATCGCGCCCCGAAACCGGCCGCATCTCGGCCAGCGCCAGCAGCGCCGAGGCGACAGGGCCGGCGGGGTGAATGATGGTCTTCAGATGCGTGTCGTCATAGTCCAGCACATGGCTGGAGATGCCGTTGATCAGCGCCGCATGGGGTGCGTCCAGCCGTTCGCGCCGGCCCAGCACTGTCGACGTGGTCTTGCCCGCGAAAGGGGTCACGGCCGCGAGCGCGCAATCGACGGTTTCATGGTCGGCGCCACCGACGGCGCAGCCCATCCAGTTGACGAAGGTGCGCAGCCCCTCGCGGCGGACGCTGTCGGGAATGTCCCCGGCGCGCAGGCCCACGATCCAGTCGGCCAGTTCGGCGGTGACGCGGGGGGTGTTGGGGTCGATCTCGTAATGGCTCATCTGCTCGGCTCCTTCTTACAGCAGTCCGCGGGCAATCCCGCCATCGACATTCACGGTCTGGCCGGTCATGTAGGACGCGCGCGCGCTCGCCATCCACACCACCATCGCCGCGACCTCCTCGGGCTGGCCGAAGCGGCGCAGCGGGATGTCGCGGGAGAACTCCTCGAGCACCGCTTCCTCGCTGCGGCCCTCCTCGGCGGACATCTTCGCGGCGCGGTTGGTCCACAGCGGCGTGAGCGTCCGCCCGGGCGCCACGCAATTGAACCGAATGCCCCGCTCGGCCAGTTCGCCCGCCAGCGTCTTGGTCAGCGCCAGCAGCCCCGCCTTGTGGACGTTCGACGCGACCTGATGCGGATACGGCATGCGCGAGGACGCCGCACCCAGCAGCACGATCGCCGGATCGCGCCCGCGTTCGAGTGCAGGCAGCAGCGCCCGGATCGCCCGGACATTCGACAGGACGTTGTATTCGTAATTCGCCTGCCAGTCGGCGTCGGACAGGTCGGCAAAGGCCGACCGGATGCTGCCGCCCTGCGCCGTGACCAGGATATCGAGCCCGTCCCAGCCGTCGATCCCCGCAACCAGCGCGTCGCCCGCGGCGGCTTCGGTCACGTCGCACGGAATGGTGCGCGCACCGCCGATATCGGTGGCCGCCCTGGCAAGCTTCTCGGCACTGCGCGAGGCAAGCGCCAGCTCCGCACCCTCCTGCGCCATCAGCTGCGCGGTTGCGAAGCCGATACCCTGGCTGCCCCCGACGATCAGCGCGCGCCGTCCTTCAAGACCCAGATCCAACGGTAATCTCCCTTATTCTGCGATAGAGTTTGAACGTCAGCAGGATGGTCGAGGCGATCACGACGATCCGCATGACGTGGAACGCGCTCACCACCTCGGCATCGAGGTTCATCACCTGCGCGGTCAGCACCATTTCGGTGACAGCGGCCGGGGCGAGCGCCAGAAAGCTGGTGACATAGGACAGGCCGGTCATCGACGACAGCGCCACCGCGCCGGCCGCCGCACACACGATCATGTAGACCGAGATCACCACCGCCGCCGCCGTCACCCGCGGCAGCGCCGCCAGCATGCTGCGCTGGAACCGGCATCCCAGCCAGGTGCCCAGCGCGATCTGCGCGATCACGATGATGACGCCGGGGATGGTGACCTGCACCAGCCCGGTCACCCCCAGCACCATGCCCGCCAGGATCGGCCCCGACAGCCAGCGGTTCGGCAATGGCGAGCCCTTGAGCACGCGCGCACCCAGAAAGCCCGCGCACAGCGCCACCGCCACCAGCAGCAGGTTGTCGGGTGAATGGCCCTGGCTGGGGATCGTGCTGCCATGCTCGCCGAAATAGAACACCAGGACCGGCACCACCGCCACCACCAGCGAGACCCGCATCGAATGCACCACCGCCACCGACCCCGGCTGGCCGCCGTGGCGTTCGGCGACATGCGCCATGTCGGCCATGCCGCCCGCCGCGGTCGCGAAAAACGCCGTGTTCGGGTCCAGCCGCGCCAATGGCCGGATCAGGAAGGCGGCGAGCATGGTGAACGCGATCACGTAGCCCGTGGCCAGCAGCATCGCCGGCAGAAGCGTCATCATCGCGATCAGCACATCGCCCGTGAAGCGCAGCCCCACCGCGGTGCCGATGGCGACCTGTCCGATCTCGCGCCCCATCGGCATCAGCTCGAACGCCAGCCCCGACAGCGACAGCGCCGCGAACAGGAAGAACGGCCCCAGCATCCACGGCAACGGCAGGCTGATCCACGTCGCCACGGCACCGGCGACGATGGCGATCGCGTAGGTCAGCGCCAGCCGACGGAGCAGGCGCGGCAGATCACGGGCACGCGTGCCCCCCGCTGCGCCCTGTTGCTCCGTCGGTCGGGTCATCGCTGCATCACCGTGCCAGCAGCTTCATCAGCCCCCGGACGTCCGACAGCGTCTCGAACTCCTTGACGCGGGCGACGACCTCGTTCGCGCGCCCCGCGTCCCATTTGGCGAAGTCGGCGCATTCGCGGAACTTGTCGGCGACCTCGTCATAGCTCATGGGATTCGCCGGGCTGCCCTTGCCGAAATCGGCCACGCCCGAGACCGTGCGCCCGTCCTTGAGCGTGATGTCGATATAGGTGGTCATCAGATGGTAGCCGGCAGCCTCGGCGCGGTCGTCGACGACGAAATCGACCTTCTTGATGAACTCCTGCACATCGGGGCGCATCACCACCTCGTCGGTGAATTCGTTCAACCCTGCGCGGCCTTCGATCAGCAGGATCGCCATGCAGAACTGCATCGAGAACTTGGCCTGCAGCTCGTTCGTCGGGCGGTGGTGGATCAGCGCGTTGGGCATGTTCGAATTGGTGCCCACGCGCACATGCGTCACATCCGCCGCCTTGATGTCGTTTTCGCGGATCAGCCGCAGCATCTCGGTCATCCCCGGATGCGTCAGCGACCCCGACGGGTGCGGTTTGATCGACACGCCCGGCTGGTCGAAGGTCCAGGGGTTGCCCAGCTTGCCGTGAATGGCGTCATGATCGTAGCCGCCGCCCGCCGCCGAGAAGAACCCGCGCGGCGCCTCAAGGATGGTCGGCGCGGCGCTCCAGCCATAGGCGGCGAACTGCGCCGCGACGATGCCGCTTTCCGACGACCGGCCGGCATGAAACGGCTTGGTCATGGTGCCGAAATTCTCGCGCAGGCCCGCCGACTGGCTGCCGGCGATGGACAGCGCGCGCAGCATGGTGTCCTCGTCCAGCCCCATCAGCCGCCCCGCCGCCGAGGCCGACGCGTAGGTCCCGCAGGTCGCGGTGGCGTGGAACCCGGTCTGGTAATGGCGCGGATTGATGGCTTCGGCGATCTTGCACTCGACCTCGACGCCCAGGTGATAGGCCAGCATCACATCCGCACCCGAGCTGCCCAGCACCTCGCCCATCGCCAGCGCCGACGGCAGCGCCGGGGCGGTAGGGTGCGTCAGCAGGCCGTAGACGCGGTCCTTCGCGACCGCCAGCTGCGTGTCATCATAGTCGTCGGCGTGGATGCCGACGCCGTTCGCAAAGGCCGCAAAACGCGCCGGCACCACCTTGTCCGACCCGATCACGGTCGCGCCCTTGCCATCGGCGGCGCCGATATCGTCAAGGTGCCGGCGGACGTATTCGCCCGATTTCGCGACCGACCCCGACAGCGCCAGCCCCAGCCCGTCAAGAATGGATTTCTTGCCGTTCTCGATCACCACCGCGGGCAGGTCGGGCAGGTTGGTCTCGCGCACGAAGGCGCCGACCTCGCGGGTCAGGCCCGACTCATGGGTGTTGGTTGCGTTTGCGTTCATGTGTGGTCTCCTCTCGGGTGGCTCTGAAACGTGGCCCATGAATTCGGCGCGCGCCCCTGCGCGCCCGCGAGGTTCGGTCGGACCCGCTGCTCCGGCTCTAGAAACCGCGCCAAGGCAGAATTGTCAACACATTGACGCAGCCACAAGCAGCGCTCGGGCACCCCACAGGCAGGCCGACTGCGCCTTGGTGGATTATTTTTTGATATTAATCAGCATCTTGCAAAAGAAAAGCTGACCGCCCCCATAGCCTTGGGGCCCGCGTTCCGCAGCACTGGCGTCGGGATCATCCTGTTCTGGCGCCCAAATCTGCGCTCCATGAAGGCCCCTTCCATCAAAATTGTTGACAATAGCCGAAGATTCGTGAGGATTGCGCCACGGGCTTGGTGGGCGCCCGGCGGTCGGCCTGGGAGGGACGGCCCGCGAACGACCCCAACGACATGGAGGAGCTGATGACAGACAACTTCACACGCCGCGACATGCTGAGGATGGTCTCGGTGGGCGCGGCCGCTGCCACGGTCGCCTCGCCGGCGATCCTGCGCGCGCAAAGCGGCTTTCCCGACCGCCCGATCAACGTGGTCGTGCCGTTCAACACCGGCGGTTACAACGACCGGCTGGCGCGGGCCTCGGCGCCGTTCGTGCAGGAAGCGCTCGGCCAGCCGCTCAACATCATCAACCGCGGCGGCGCCGGGGCGCTGCTTGGGCACACCTTCTTCCAGCAGCAGCCCGATGACGGCTACACCATCTGCGTCAGCTCGTTCGGCCCGTATATTCCGCTGAACATCCTGACGCAGGATGCGCCGTTCACGGTCGAAGACTGGCACATGATCAACCTGCCCTCGCAGGATTACACGCTGATGGCCACGAGCGCTGATTCGGGCATCTCGTCGATTGACGACTTCCTCGAGCGTGTGCGCGCCGACCCCGGCAGCGTGTCGATCGGCATTCAGCCGGCATCGGCCGATCTGGTGAACCTGACGATCCTGATGGAGCACGAGGGGATCGACACCGACGCGCTGACGATCGTGACCTATGACGGCGGCGGTCCGGCCCGCAACGCGGTTGCCGGCGACGTGGTCGATGTCGCGCTCGTGGGGGGGCAGGGCTTCATCCCGCTCGCCGATCAGATCCGTCCGCTGCTGGTCTTCGGCGACGAGACGCGCGACGGCTGGGAGGCCGCGCTCATCGGCGATGTGATGGGCGATGCGGCGCAGTTCGTGTCGGGCTCGCAGCGCGGCTGGGGGGTCCACAGCTCGTTCGTGGAAAACCACCCCGACCGTTACCAGATCCTGCTCGACGCGATCGAAACCGCCTCGAAGAGCGACGCGATGATCGAATCGCTCGAGGATCAGGCGCTGGCGACCACCTGGTACGGCCCCGAGGCCTCCAACCGGCAGCTTCGCCAGACCGCGGCGCTGATGGAGGAATACATCGATCTGCTGACCGGCGACTGATCGCGCGCGCACAGCAACATCGGGCCGCCCGCACCGACGGGCGGCCCGTCGCATAGGGAGGACTCTGGCCATGGCTCAGAAATCGGGCCGTCTTGTCGTGTTGTGGGGGCATCTGGCGCTGCTGGCCGTCATCGCGGCGGTGATCATCGCCTACTGGATCGACACCCGCGCCGCCTCGACCCGCACGGTCAACCTGCTGCTTGTGCAGCCCGCGTCCATCTTCGGGCTGGTGCTCGTCCTGTGCATCGTCCCGCAATGTTTCCGACATGTCGAACACCCCGAGGCCACCAGCAAGGAAACGCTGGGCGATCTGGGCAAGGTCTTCGCGCTCATGGCCGCCTTCATCGCCTTCGCCCTGTCGATGGAAACCGTGGGCTTCGACGTCGCCACCTTCGCCTTCATGGTCGTCGGCCTGTTCCTGTGCGGGGAACGGAACTGGCTGCTGAACCTCGGTTTCAGCGCGGCGTTCACCGCGGCGCTGATCTGGGGCTATGGCGCGATCATTCCCTTCCCGTTTCCGCTGACGCTTCTGTGAGGGCGCCGACATGATCGATTTCGAAAACGTCCAGGGCGCGGTGTCGCTGCTGACCTCGTCGGCGCAGGCATGGATCTGGCTTGTCCCGGGGCTGATCATCGGGCTGTTCTTCGGCTCGATGCCGGGGATCTCCATCACCATGGCGATGGCGATCTTCCTGCCGATGACGCTCTACATGGATTTCCTGCCGGCAATCATCTTCCTGACCGCGATCTACACGGCGGCCGGGTTCGGCGGGTCGGTTCCGGCGGTGCTGATGAACATCCCGGGCACCACATCGGCGGTGGCGACCACCTTCGACGGCTACCCGATGGCGCGCTCGGGACGCCACAACGAGGCGCTGGGCACCGCGCTTGCCGCCTCGGTCTTCGGCACGCTGGTGAGCTATCTGCTGCTGATGTTCCTGATCGCGCCGGTCTCGCGCGTGGTGCTCAGGCTGGGGCCGCTGGAAATGTTCTTCGTGGCCGTCTGGGGGATGCTGCTGATCGGCTCGCTGGCCGGGCGGTCGATGCTGCGCGGGCTGCTGGCCGGCACCTTTGGCGTGCTTCTGGGCACCGTCGGCTTCAGCTCCGCCGGCCATATCCGCGGCACGATGGGGGTGCCGTGGCTGTTCGACGGTGTGCCGGTGATCCCGGCGATGATGGGACTTCTGGCGGCCAGCCAGTTGATCGGGCTCATCAACACCCGTTACCTGATCGAGGACGAGGCGTCGCGCAAGATCAGCTTCCGCAAGATCGTCGGCGGCATGCGCGATGCGTTCCGCCAGCGCTTCATCGTGGTGCGCGGGGCCATAATCGGGGTGCTGGTGGGGGCGATCCCCGGGGTCGGCTCGTCGATCTCGAACCTGCTGTCCTATGCCGAGACCAAGCGCAACGCCCCCGACGGCGACACGTTCGGCACCGGCAACCCCAAGGGCGTGATCGCCGCGGAAAGCGCAAATTCCTCGTCCGAAGGGGGCGCAATGGCCACGATGCTGGCGCTGGGTATTCCCGGCGGCGGCGCCACGGCGATCCTGCTGGCCGCCTTCGCGATGAACAACATCGTCGGCGGGCCGAGCTTCATCGCCAACCAGATGGACATCGTCTATGCGATCATCTTCGCCAACTTCGCGCAGGCGCTGCTGTTGCTGATCGTGGGGCTGGGCTTCGTCTACATCGCCGGATACGTGGTGCGGGTGCCGCTGCGGTTCCTGATCCCCAGCGTGCTGGTGGTGGCGACCTTCGGGTCCTACGCGATCGAGGGCAGCGCCGCGGGGCCGATCACGCTGGTCGTGTTCTCGGTGCTGGGCTGGGCGATGATGCGCTACCAGTATCCCGTCGCGGCCACCGTGGTGGGGCTGCTGCTGGGCCGGCTGCTCGAGAACGAGCTCGCCCGCGTGTTCCAGATCGGGCGCCAGAGCATCGAAGGCATCTTCAACTACGCCCTCACCCGGCCCGGCGCGCTTGCGATCCTGGGGCTGATGCTGCTGTCGATCCTGGTGTCCGCCATCGCCAAGGAGCGCCGCCGCCGCCGCGGGATCAAGCTGCTGGACGAGCAGGTCTGAGGCCGAGGCGTCCGGCTGACGCAACGAAAAGGGGGCCGCGACAGTGTCGCGGCCCTCCGGCATTTGCCCTGGTCGCTGGTCGCTGCGCTCAGCCGCCCGGAGCGGCGCGCGGCGCGTCATCCTCGGGCCCGATCAGCCGGTATTCGGCGCGCTCCTGCGCATCGAGCTGCGCAATCAGCCCGGTCTCCCACGCCAGATACCGCCGCGACGCATCAAGATTGCCGTCATGGCGATCATGGACGAAGCGCAGGAAATCGATCGCGTCCTTCGCTGCGGGTTCGCTCGGGTTGGGCTCCACCGCCGCGCCGGCGCGTTCCAGTGCAGCCTGGCCGCCATCGACCACCGCGATACGCTTGACCCCGGCCTCGTGCAGGTCGCGCGCGGCAAGCCGTGCGATTTCCGGGCGGGCGGCGACCAGAAGCGCGACACGCTCGCCGATACGCGGTGCCAGCGCGCCGATCCGCGGCCGGATCGACCAGATCGCCCCGGCAAGGTGCCCGGCGGCGTAGTGGCGCGACGGGCGCAGATCGATCAGGCGCGCACCTTCGCGCAGCAGCCGCAGCGCCTGCGCGGCGCTGACGGTGTCGACCGGGGCGGCGCGACGGGGTTGCGGCACCTCCGGCGCAGGCAGCGCGCGCAGGCTGTCGTCGATCCGCGCGATCACGGGCTCGAACCCCAGTTGCACCAGCCAGAACGCCGCAATCGCGCTGCGCAGGCCCGTGTCACAGCACAGAACGACCCGGCTGCGGCGCACGGCGATCCACTGATCGGTCGCCTGGACAAGCTGCACCCCCGGCGCGGGCCGCGCGGCGGCGACAGGGTCCGCCGCGGTTTCGGCGTCCGAGCGCAGGTCCAGCACATAGGTGCTGCGCGCGGGATCGTCCCGCATCCGCGCGACCGCGTCCGCATCGACGCGCGCGAAACCGTAGCGCGCGATCAGCGCGTCGGCGCGCGCGCGTGAGGCCGCGAGCGCGGCCTCGTCCAGCGCGGGCAACGGCGCGGCGATGTTGTCGCGTTCCAGATCGAACCCGGCCAACGCCCAGCCCTGAGTGCCGTTTTCCAGCGCCTGAACCCGCTCGCCGGCCCCGACCAGCGCCAGCCCGATCGCACCCACGATCCCGCGGGTGCGCCCCGCGCAGGTCACCACGATGGGGCGATCGTCCGGCAGCGCCGCGAGCCGGTGCGGCAGCTCTCCGTTGGGCAGGTTGACCGCGCCGGGCACACGCATCTTGGCGTATTCCTGCGGCGGGCGGGTGTCGAAGAACGCGATATCGCTGCCCGCGCGCGTCATCTCGGCCAGTTCTTCGGCCCGGACCATGCGCGGGTGCCACAGGGTTTCGGCCAGCTCGCCCAGCAGCTTCGAGGGCACATTGACCCCCTTGTAGACCGGCAGACCCGCCGCCGCCCAGCCCGGCACTCCGCCCGAGATCACCGCGACATCGCTGTAACCCATTTCGGCCAGACGCGCGGCGGCGCGCTCGGCCACCCCGTCGCCGGCATCGATCAGCAGCAGCGGCACGTCTCGGCGCGGGGCCATCGCGCCGATCCGCAGCTCCAGCTCGCTATAGGGCAGGGGCACCGCGAACAGCGGGTGCCCCTCGCCGAACTGGCCATGTTCGCGGACGTCGACGAACCCGATCTCGCCGCCGTTGTGCAACAGCGCCTTCGCATCGCGCGGGTCGATCCGTTTCATGCTGCCGGCTCCATCGGTTCCTTGCCCGAAAAGAAATCCGCGAATGCCGCGCCGATCAGGTCGGGGCGCTGTTCGGCCGGGTAGTGCCCCGTCGGCACCGCGAAGCCGCGCAGATCATCGGCCCAGTCGCTCCAGGCCTGAAGCGGCTTGAAATGCCGTCCGCAATGGCTGTTGGACCCCCAGATCACCAGCACCGGGCAGGCGATCTTGCGGGTGCCGAAATCGGCGGTGTCCATGGCCAGATCCACCGACACCGTGGCGCGGTAATCCTCGCAGATGGCGTGGATCTGTTCGGGTGTCGTGCAACGGACGTATTCCGCCATCGCCTCGGGGGCGAAGATCGACAGACCGACGCCTTTCTTGTTCAGCTTGTACTGGATGTAATAGTCCAGATCCGAGCACAGGAGCTTTTCCGGAAACGGCGCCTTCTGCGCCATGAAGAACCAGTGATAGCTCTCCAGCCCCCAGCCCATCGAGACGTTCGTGAGCACGTGATGGGTGGGGACAATGTCGAGCGCCGCCAGCCGTTCGACGCGGTCGGGCCGGTCCAGCGCCATCCGGAAGCCCACCCGCGCCCCGCGGTCATGCCCGGCGATGGCGAAACGCTCGAAGCCGAGGGCGCGCATCAGGGCGAAGTTGTCCTCGCCCATCGTGCGGAAGCTGTAGCCGGAATGATCCGCGCCGCCATCGGGCTTGGAGCTGTCGCCATAGCCGCGCAGATCGGGTGCGATCACGGTCCAGTGCCGCGCCAGTTCGGGCGCCACCTTGTGCCAGCTGACATGGGTCAGGGGGTTTCCGTGCAGCAGCAGAAGCGGCGGCCCCTCGCCGCCGATCGCGACATTGATCTCGGCCCCCTCGGTCGCGATGCGGTCATAGCGGAACCCCCTCATCAGGCTGCGGTCGGGTGTGCGGTGATCGGGCATGTCCTCCCCTTCCCTGTCTGGACGCGCCAGCGCCCGCGGGCATTCGCCGCGGGTCGTCATGACTGATCCCGTCATATCCGGTATTGTTGACAATCGTCAAGAATGGGGCCAGTTTTCGCGAAAATTATCGACACGCCGAGCTTGTATTCTGCGCGCGGTGCCGCGATTATCGCAACGCACCGCAAAGGAGGCCGAGTTGCGCCCGAAATCCCCCGCGCATCGCCACCGATGCTTCCCGTGCTCGGCATGATCGACAGGGCGCGCATCGTCACGGTTCTGATCGCGGCAGCCGGGGTCGCGGCTTTCGCCGCGCTCGGGCTACCGTTGCCGTTTCTGCTGGGCCCGCTGGCGGCGTGCCTGATCGCGGCGCTCGCCGGGGCGCAGATGCGCGATCTGGGCTGGCTTTCCAAGGCGATGCGCACGGTGCTCGGGCTCGCGGTCGGTGCGGCTGTCACGCCGGAACTGGCGGGGCGGCTGCCCGACATGGCGCTCAGCGTGGCGATGGTCCCGGTGCTGGTGCTTCTCATCGGGGCGATCGGCTACCCGTTCTTTCGCCGCGTCTGCGGCTACGATGCCCCCACCGCCTATTACGCGGCCATGCCCGGCGGGTTGCAGGACATGCTGATCTTCGGACAGGAGGCCGGCGGCAATGTGCGCACGCTGTCGCTGATCCACGCGACGCGGGTGCTGACAATCGTGTCGCTGCTGCCTATCCTGATCACGGTCGTGTGGGGCCTGCCGCTGACCGACGCCCCCGGAACCCCCGCAGCCGACCTGCCGCCCGCGCAGGCTGCGCTGCTGGTGGGGATCGCGCTTGTCGGGTGGTGGGGTGCGCAGCGTCTGGGCGTGTTCGGCGCGCCGATCCTTGGCCCCCTGATCCTGGGGGCTGCGCTGTCGCTCAGCGGGATCCTGACCGCCCGCCCGCCGACCGAGGCGATCCTTGCCGCGCAGTTCTTCATCGGGCTGGGCATCGGCGCGGCCTATACCGGCGTGACCATGGCCGAGATCCGCCGCGATGTCGCCGCGGGCTTCGCATTCTGCCTGATCCTGAGCGCGCTTGCGCTCGTCTTCGCCGAGATCGTGGCACGGCTGGGCCTTGCGCCCCGGCTCGAGGCGTTTCTGGCCTTCGCGCCGGGGGGGCAGGCGGAAATGGTCGTGCTCGCGCTGGTGGCGGGGGCCGATCTGGCCTTCGTGGTGACGCACCACCTGGTGCGCCTTGTGATCGTGATCGCCGGGGCGCCGATCATCGCCCGGCACACCGATGTTCCGCCGAAACAGGAGTAGGCTTGATGAAGATTGCAATTCTTGACGACTGGGCCGGGCGCGCGCGCGACATGGCCGACTGGGACAGCCTTGGCGCGGACATAACGGTGTTTCGCGACACGCTGCACGACGCCGACGCGCTGGCCGCGCGGCTGGAACCCTTCGACGTGATCTGCCTGATGCGCGAGCGCACGGCGATGCCGGGATCGCTGATCGCCCGGCTGCCGAGGCTGCGGCTGATCGTGACGACGGGAAAGCGCAACCTTTCGCTCGACATCGACGCGGCGGCGGCGCGCGGGATCACCGTCTGCGGCACCGAGGGTCGCAAGACCACGACATCGGAATTCGCGATGACGCTGATCCTGGCGATGGCGCGCAACCTGATCCCCGAGGCGCGCGCCATCGCCGACGGGGGCTGGCAGACCGGGCTTGGCCGTGATCTGGACGGCATGACGCTGGGGCTGATCGGGGCGGGGTCCATCGGCGCGCAGATGATCGATCGCGCGCGCCCCTTCGGCATGAACGTGATCGCCTGGTCGCAGAACCTGACCGAGGCACGATGCGCCGAGTTGGGGATCACCCGCGCCGAGAGCCTGCATGCGTTGATGGCCAGCGCCGACGCGATCTCGATCCATCTGGTGCTGTCCGAGCGCACGCGCGGCCTGCTCGATGCCGCGGCGCTGGGGGCAATGAAGCCGGATGCGATGCTGGTGAACACCTCGCGCGGGCCGATCATCGACACCGACGCGCTGCGCGCGGCGCTGCACGCCGAACCCGGCCGCCGCGCCGCGCTCGATGTGTTCGATATCGAACCGCTTCCCGCGGACCACCCGCTGCGCGACCGCGCGCTGATCGACCGCGGACAGCTGCTGCTCACGCCGCATCTCGGATACGTCACCGAAGCCACCTGGCGGCTGTTCTACGGCCAGACCGTCGAAGCCATCCGCGCCTTCATGGACCAGCGCCCCGTGCGCGTGCTCTCAAGCTGAAAGGACCACCCCATGCCAAGCAAGACCTATCGCATCGCCGTCATCCCGGGCGATGGCATCGGAACCGAAGTCATGCCCGAGGGTCTGCGCGCGCTGGAAGCGGCGGGCCGGCGTTTCGATATCGGGTTCGACTTCGATCATTTCGATTTCGCCTGCGCCGACTACTACACCGCGCATGGCCAGATGATGCCCGACGACTGGAAGGACCGGATCGGCGGACATGACGCGATCTTCTTCGGCGCCGTCGGCTGGCCCGACACGGTGCCCGATCATGTCTCGCTCTGGGGCTCGCTGATCCAGTTCCGACGCGAATTCGACCAGTATGTGAACCTCCGGCCTGCGCGGCTGATGCCGGGCGTGCGCTCGCCGCTGGCCGGGCGCGAGGCCGGCGATATCGACATGATGATCGTGCGCGAGAACACCGAGGGCGAGTATTCCTCGATCGGGGGCAAGATGTTCCCAGGCACGGACCGCGAATTCGTCTTGCAGGAAACGGTGATGACCCGCACCGGGGTCGATCGCATCCTGGCCTATGCCTTCGATCTGGCGCAGCGACGGTCCGGCAAGCTGACCTCGGCCACCAAGTCGAACGGTATCGCCATCACCATGCCCTATTGGGACGAGCGCGTGCGCGAGATGGCGGCGAAATATCCGGGGGTCGAGGTCAACCAGTTTCACATCGATATCCTGACCGCCTTTTTCGTGCTGCGTCCGGACACCTTCGACGTGGTGGTTGGCTCGAACCTGTTCGGCGATATCCTGTCGGATCTCGCCCCGGCCTGCACGGGCACCATCGGCATCGCACCATCGGGCAACATCAACCCCGAACGGCGCTTTCCCTCGCTGTTCGAGCCGGTGCACGGTTCGGCCCCCGACATCGCGGGACAGGGCATTGCCAACCCGGTGGGCCAGATCTGGGCCGGCGCGCTGATGCTGGATCACTTCGGCCACGCCGATGCGCATGACGCCATGCTCGCCGCGATCGAGACGACGCTCGCAGACCCCGCAACCCGCACCGGGGATCTGGGCGGGTCGGCCGACACCGAAAGCTGCGGCAAGGCCGTCGCCGCCGCCATCGACGCCTGAAGGAGACCCGAGGTGAGCACACACAAACGCCCGATCATCGCATTCTTCCCCGGTGACCCGACCGGGATCGGCCCCGAACAGACCGCGCGCCTCTTGGCCGAGCGCCGTGTCGACGAGGTCGCGCGCATCGTGCTGGTCGGCGATGCCCGCGTCGTGGCGCTGGGTGCCGAAGATGCCGGGGTCAGCCTGCCGCTGGCGCCGGTGGGCTCGGTCGCCGATATCGACTGGGACGCGGCCGCGACGCCGATCCTCGATCTGGCCAACCAGGACCCGGCAACGGTGACCCGGGGTGCGCCGGATGCCGAGGTCGGCCGTGTGGTGGGCGAGACGCTGAAGGCCATGATCGACCTGGCCGCGCGCGGCGAGGTCGATGCGATCACCTTCGCACCCCTGAACAAGAAGGCGCTCTTCGACGGCGGCTGGCGGTTCCCCGATGAACACCAGCTGTTCGCGAACCTGCTGGGCCATGACGGGCCGTTCAGCGAGATGAACGTCCTTGACGACTGGTGGATGGGGCGCGTGACGTCGCACATGTCGCTGCGCCAGGCGATCGAGGCCGTGACGCCCGAGCGTATCCGCTTCGCGCTGCGGCTGGTCGATACCACGCTGCGCCGCGCGGGGTTCGAACGCCCGCGCATCGCGGTCGCGGCGCTCAACCCCCATGCCGGCGAGGGCGGGCTGTTCGGCACCGAGGAGATCGAGATCATCCGCCCCACGGTCACGGAAATGGCCGCCGAGGGCATCGCCTGCGAGGGCCCCTTCCCGTCCGATACGGTCTATCTGAAGGCCTTTGCGGGCGCGTATGACAGCGTTCTGGCGATGTATCACGATCAGGGCCAGATTGCGACCAAGCTGCGCGGGTTCAACCGCGGCGTGACGATCACGGCGGGGCTGGATGTGGTCTTCACCACCCCAGCCCACGGCACCGCCTACGACATTGTCGGCCGCGGGATCGCCGATATCGGCGCCGTGGAACGCGCCGTGCAGCTGGCCGCCCGGCTTAGCGCGCGTTAGCGGGATCAGCGACCAGGACGAGGCAACGCGCGCGCGCATCGCCGGGCCATGCTGCAAGCACAAGGCGCGCGCCGGGGCACCGGCGCGCGCCTTGTCATGGTGTCCCGGGCTGCGCGCCGTCCGGGCAGACCGGGACGCCTGCGCGCGTCACCCCCGCCGCGTCCGCAACCGTGCCACCAGCATCTGCAGCAGCGGTGCCAGCAGCGACAGCACGATCACCACGGCCACGACCTTGCTGATCGGGCTTGCCAGCAGCGATTCGACCCCACCGATCCGCGTGGCGCGCAGGAAATTGCTTTCCAGAAGCGGGCCAAGGATGATCGCCAGCATGAAGGCGGGCACCGGGTAGCGATAGGTCTTCAGCAGCACCCCCAGCACCCCGAAGATGACCATCAGCATGATGTCGAACGCCATGAAGCGCCACGCATAGGCCCCGGTGAACACCAGCACCGCCACGATCGGCACCAGCAGCGCGTTGGGGATGAACACGATGCGCTGCGCCACCCGCGCCAGCAGGATGCCCAGCGATGCAATCAGCGCCGCGGCAACGAACATCGAGAACAGGATCGTGTAGGCGTCGACCTGGAAGTTGTGGAAGAACTCGGGCCCCGGGCGCACCCCGTGCAGCACCAGCGCTGCCAGCATCACCAGTGTCGACGCGCTGCCCGGCAGGCCCAGCGTCAGCATCGGCACGACCGATCCGGTCGCTGTGGCATTGTTGGCCGAATCGGTCGCGACCAGCCCCTCGGGGTTGCCCTTGCCGAAGGCGCTGCGGTCGCGCGACCACTGCTTGGCCTGACCATAGGCCAGAAACGACCCGATGGTCGACCCTGCGCCGGGGATCACGCCAACGAAGAACCCCAGCACGCTGGAGCGCAGCAGGTTCACCTTGTGGCGCGCCGACTCGCGGAACCCGGCGCGAATCTCGGCCCAACCGGTCGACTCGCCGGTGCCCTTGTCGGCGATGGTGCGCCGGGTCAGCAGCAGGATCAGTTCGGACAGCCCGAACAGGCCCAGCAGCACGGGGATCAGCGGCATCCCGTCATAAAGCTGCGGAACGCCATAGGTTGCGCGTGGAAACGCCGACATCGAGTCCGCGCCGATCAGCGAGACAAGGATACCGAACCCCGCGATCATCAGCCCGTTTGCAAAGCGTTCTGCCGACAGCGTGCTGACCACGGTCAGCCCCAGCACCGCGATCATGAACATCTCGGCCGGGCCGAAGCGCAGCGCGAACAGCCCCAGGATCGGCCCCAGCGCCAGCGCAAGACACGCCCCGATCAGCGCGCCGAAGGACGAGGCCCCGAAGGACAGCCCCAGCGCGAAACCCGACCGCCCCGCCCGCGCCATCGGATAGCCTTCGAGCGTGGTGGCGGCGTTTCCCGGCGTGCCGGGAATGTTCATCAGGATTGCCGGGATCGAGCCCGCCGCCTGCGCCCCGCAATAGATCCCGACCATCGACACGATCGCCGTCGTCGGCTCGAGCAGCAGGGTGAAGGGCAGCAGGATCGCCATCACGTTGGCGTCGTTGAAGCCCGGGATCGCGCCGACGAAGAACCCGAGCGCGAAGCCCAGGAATATGAAGGTCAGCACATTGATCTGCATCAGGGCATGCAGCCCGTCGATCATCGCTGCGACGTCGTACATCTGCGTGTTGCTCCCGCTCTGGGCTCAGAAACCGAAGGGGCCGGTGGGCACCCGGAAATCCATCGCCCGTGCAAGGAAATGGAACACGATCGTCGAGGCGAGCGCGGTGATGACCGCGCCCGGCAGCTTCAACCCGGCCAGCACGCAGGCCAGCACCAGAAACCCCAGATTGGCCAGGTTGAAGCCCAGCCACGAGAACGCGAAGAAATACCCGAAACATGCGGCCACAAAGGCCAGCCGGCGCAGCAACACGCCGCGTTCGGGCAACTCGACCGGCTCCTCGTTCGGCGCCGGGGGCAGCAGCAGGGCCCGCACCAACGCCAGCACCGTCATCGCGACGGTGAAGATGATCACGTAATTCGGCACCCTCTGCGCGACCGCGCGCGCATCCTGGATGTGCCACCAGTACAGAAAACAGCCAAGAAGCACGATCGCGGGAACGATGAGCTCGCCGAGCTTGTGTCGCAGGTGCATGGCACCCCCTTCGCGCTGGAGACATGCACCGGGCGGCCCCGCAGGACCGCCCGGAAACGCGCCTTACATTTCCTCGAGATCGGCTTCCATGCCGGGCCGGAATTCGTCCAGCAGGGCAAGGTAGTCTGCGACCCATTCGTCGCATTCGCGCGGCCCCATGAAGCTCACGAAGGGCGTCAGGTCCTGATCGTCGGCCCCTTGCAGGAAATCCGGATGCTCCAGCGTCTCCTGGAAGGTCTCGCTCAGCCGCTCGAACCGGTCGGGGTGGTCCGCCGCGCTCTGCGCCGACACCTGTGCTGCATAGGGCTCGGACAGATAGGGCATGCTGAAGGGCAGCACATCATCCGCCGGCGGCGCATCCCAAAGCCCCTCGGTGGGGTCCTCGGGCCAGAAGATCGTCAGCGCCTTGGTCAGTTCCATGACGTTGCTGGCCGACCAGTAGGGCGCAACGCAGCAGTCCACATGGCCGCCGGCCACGGCGTTGCGGGCCGGTCCGCCGCCATCGAAGGGGATGACCCGCAGCGGCACGCCCGAGCGCTCGCGCAGCGCCACGGTGGCGGCGTGCGCGGCCGACAGCGGGCTGGACACGGATGCGGTGAAGGGCCGATCCGAATTCGCCGCGGCATCGAGGAAATCCTCCATCGTGTCATAGGGCGAATCCTTCGCGACCAGCAGCACGTTGGGGTCCTGAAAATACGAGCCGATCCACGCGACCTGATCCATCTGGAAGCTCTGGGCTTCGAGCACGGACAGCCATGCCGAGTGCGGCGCCGGCGTGAACAGCACCGTGTGCGCGTCATGCGGCGCGTTGCGCATCTGGTTCTGCGCGATCAGGCTGCCCGCACCCGGGCTGTGATCGAGCAGGAAGTCGTCCGCGCCCAGCAACTGCGCCCAGGTCGGCGTGACCAGCCGCACCGAGCGATCCGTCCCGCCGCCCGGAGCGAAGGGGATGATGGCGGTCATCTGACGCGAGGGGAAACCCTGCGCGCGCGCACGCCCGGCCAGACCCAGAAGCGGCGTTGCCGCGGCCACGGCGGCCGCGCCGTGCAGAAACCTCCGGCGTGTGAGTCTCGATGTCATGTGGCAACTCTCCTGTTGTGCTGCGTTCTGAACAGGCAGACGCGGTTTGCTCCCCGCCGCCTTTGGCTGCAAGTCTTGCCGACCACGCGAAACATGGCGACACTTGCGATTCGGTGTCGACAAGCCTGCGCAAGCCGGCCGTCAGGGTCCGTCCAATGTTGACAATCCCTGCTTTTCCTTTAGCACCGATGAAAATCTGTCACAAGCTCACTTAGCCGACAAAGCCGGAGAAACCGACATGACCGATACGTTCCGCGCATCGCTGCCCGATTTTTCGCACGAACGCGACGCCTTTCTCAGCGGTGCCCGGTCTCCCGTGGACCTGCTGGACGACTGCATCCGCAACATCGACGCAAGCGAAGCGACGGTGCGCGCCTTCGCGCATATCGACCTCGACGCGGCGCGGCGCGCGGCCGAAGCCTCGGCGCAGCGCTACCGCGAGAAGCGTCCGCTTTCGGTCATCGACGGCATGCCGATTGCCGTGAAGGATATCATCGACACCGTTGATATGCCGACACAAATGAACAACACCTTCTATGCCGGACACCAGCCGCGCAGCGATGCTGCCTGCGTGCGCGCGGTGCGCGAAGGCGGCGGCGTGATCCTGGGCAAGAGCGTCACCACCGAATTCGCGATCGGGCGCTCGGGGCCGACGGTCAACCCGCACAACATTCGCCACACCCCCGGCGGGTCGTCGTCGGGGGCCGGTGCCGGCACCGCGGCGGGCATGTTCGCCGCCAGTTTCGGCACCCAGACGCAAGGCTCGATCGTGCGGCCCGCGTCGTTCAACGGGGTGGTGGGCTTCAAGCCGACGCTGGGCAAACTGTCGACAGACGGGGTCCATCCGCTCTCGCGCACGCATGATCACCTCGGGGTGCTGGGGCAGAGCGTCGACACGGTCTGGGCGCTCAGCCGCTGGGTGGGCGAGATCGCACCCGCGCAGGACAGCGACGGTCTTGGCGGCCCGGTGGGCGCGCCGCTGCCCGCCAACGCGCCGGCGCGCCTCGCCGTGGCGCGGACGGCCGGGTTCGATGACCTCGATGCCGCCAGCCGTGCCGCCTTCGACAGCAAGCTCGATGATCTGCGCGGGCTCGGGGTGACGGTGATCGAGACCGATCAGGACCCGTTCCTTGCCGACCTGGTGCGGCGGCTGGACCGCATCGCCGAGGTGTCGCTGCGCATGGTCGCCTTCGACATGCGCTGGCCCTACCGGAGTTATCTTGACGCCGCCCCCGACATGATGGGACCGCGCCTGCACGATCTGGTCAAGCTGGGCCACGAGGTCACGCTGGACGAATACCGCCTGATCCGCGCCGAGCGCGCGGACATGCGCCGGCGCATGATGGAGCTCGCGCGCAGCTATGACGGGCTGGTGCTGCCGGCCGCGTCCGGCCCCGCGCCCGAGGGGTTCGAGTATACCGGAGCGCGCACGCTGCTGGTCTACATGTCCTTCCTGGGCTTTCCGGCCTTCAGCCTGCCGCTGATGTCGGTCGGGGACATGCCCTTCGGGCTGCAGCTTGCCGGTTTTGCGGGCGGCGACCACAAGCTCGCGCAGCACGCCAAATGGCTGCTCGCGAACGCCCGCTGACACGCAACCGGACCCGCCTTGCGGCCGTCGGGAGGGCGGGTATACCCGCAGCGTCCCGGACCCGCACCGAGGTATGGCCCCCATGACTGCAACAACCGCGACCCGTTCGGGAACCTATCTGACGGTTCTGATCGTGCTGGGGGGGACGCATCTGCTCAACGACATGATGCAGTCGCTGATCCCCGCGGCCTATCCGATCCTGCGCGCGGCCTACGGGCTCGATTTCGTGCAGATCGGGATGATCACCCTGACGTTCCAGATCGCGGGCGCGCTGCTGCAACCGGTGATGGGGATGGTGACCGACCGCTACCCCGCACCCTATTCGCCGGTGGTGGGGATGCTGTTCACGCTGTCGGGGCTGATCACCCTGGCCTATGCGCCCGGTTACGGGATGATCCTCGTCGCGGTGACGCTGATCGGGCTTGGCTCGTCGATCTTCCACCCCGAGGCCACCCGGATGGCGCGTTACGCCGCCGGCGGGCGGCAGGGCTTCGCGCAGGGGATCTTTCAGGTCGGCGGGCAGGCAGGCGGTGCGCTGGGGCCGGTCTTTGCCGCGCTGGTCATCGTGCCGTTCGGGCAGCCCAGCCTGGCGTGGTTCGCCGTCGCAGCGTTGCTCGCGATGGCGCTGCTGGGCTGGATCGGAAGCAAGCAGCGCGAGATCAGCGCCGCCTTCGCATCGATGCGCGCGCGCGCCGCAGCCAATGGCGACGCCCCGCTGCGCCACGCGCCGCGCACCATCGTGCTGGGGCTGGTGATCCTGACGCTGCTGATGTTCCTGAAGAACGCGTATACCGAGAGCTTCCGCTCATTCTACACCTTCTACCTGATGGAGCGGTTCGATCTGTCGATCCCCTCGGCGCAGATGATGCTGTTCGTGTTCCTGTTCGCCTCGGCGGTGGGGGTGCTGGTCGGCGGGATCGTGGGCGACCGGATCGGACGGCAGCGGATCATCTGGATCTCGGTGCTGGGGCCGCTGCCGCTGACGCTGATGCTGCCCTATGTCGGGCTGGTGGCGACGGGGGTGCTGACGGTGCTGATCGCGCTGGTCATGGCCAGCGCCTTCGCGTCGATCCTGATCTACGCGATCGAGCTTCTGCCCAACCGGATCGGGCTGATCGGCGGGCTGTTCTACGGGCTGAATTTCGGGCTTGGCGGGATCGCGGCCGCGGGGCTGGGGGTCATGGCGGATGCCTATGGGCTGGAAACCGTGTATCGCATCTGCGCCTTCCTGCCGCTTGCGGGGCTGCTGGCATGGTTCCTGCCGCGCACCAACGACGCCGCCACCGCCCCGCCCTGAGCTGCGCAAGGGCGCCGCGGGCTGGGGCGCCGCGGGCTGGGGCGCCGCGGGCTGGGGCGCCGCGGGCTGGGGCGCCGCG
>PUOA01000314.1 GCA_003551925.1 Paracoccaceae bacterium | reverse complement strand
GATCTCGGGCAGGTCCGAGGAGGCGAGGATCACGCTCAGCCCCGCATCGGCAAGCCGCCGGATCAGGCGGTAGATGTCGAACTTCGCCCCCACATCCACCCCGCGCGTGGGCTCGTCAAGCAACAACACCGCCGGTTGCCCCGCCAGAGCGCGCGCAAACAGCACCTTCTGCTGGTTGCCCCCCGAAAGCTGCGCCACCGGCTGGCCGGGGCCCGCGGCCTTGAGCCGCACCTCCTCGCCGCGGGTCTGCACCAGGCGGGCCTCGGCACGGCGGTTGACGAAGCCGCCGGGGCGCGACAGCCGCGCCAGATGCGGCAAGGTCACGTTCTCGGCGATGGCGCGCAGCATCATCAACCCTTCGGAGCGCCGCTCGCGCGGGACATAAGCGAGCCCGCGCGCCCAGGCCGCTGCCGGATCGCCGGGGCGCAGGCGCCGACCCTCCAGCTCCAACGCCCCGCCGCGCATCGGGATCGCCCCCATCAGCGCGCGCAGCAGCGCCCCGCGCCCGGCACCCGCCAGCCCGGCAACGCCCAGGATCTCGCCACGCTGCAGCGTGAAGGACACGCCCCGCAGCGGCCCGGCGCTCAGCCCCGAGACCTCCAGCAGCGGCGCTCCCGGCAGCGGCGCGGCGCGGCGCGGCGGGAACAGCGCGCTCAGATCGCGCCCGGTCATGTGATGGATGATGCGCGCCTCGTCCGTGTCGGCCATCGGCTGCGACGCGATCAGCCGCCCGTCGCGCAGCACGCTCACGCGGTCGCTCAGCCGCAAAACTTCGGCCATGCGGTGCGAGACATAAAGCACCCCCGCCCCCGCCGCGCGCAGCTCGCCGATCACCGCGAACAGCGCCTCGGCCTCTACCCCGGTCAGCGCGGCAGTGGGCTCGTCCATCACGTAAAACCAAGGCGCGCGCGCGCCGTCGTCGATCAGCGTGGCGGCAATGCGCACCAGCATCTGGTCACCCGCGCCGAAGCGCGACATCGGCACCGCCGGGTCGATATGCCCCAGCCCCAGCCGCGCCAGCGCGCGCGCCGCGCTGCGGTTGAGCGCGCGCCAGTCGATCAGCCCACCCAGCCGGCGCGGCCAGAGGTGGTTGAGGTGCATGTTCTCGGCCACCGACAGCGCGGGCACGCTGTGCAGTTCCTGATGGATGAAGCGCAGCCCGGCGGCGTGCGCCTCGGCGGGGCTGGCCAGCGACAGGGGCGCGCCGTCAAGCGTGATGCGCCCGGCATCCGGCGCCTCGATCCCGGCGATCAGCTTGATCAGCGTGGACTTGCCCGCGCCGTTCTCGCCCATCAGCGCATGCACCTCACCTGCGCGCAGGCGCAGCCGCACATCGTCCAGCGCCCGGACTGCGCCGTAGCGCCGGCTCAGCCCGTCGAGCACCAGCTCAGTCATGCAGATCCCCGAATGCCTGCGCGCGCCCGGAGCCGGGGCGCGCGCGGGTGGGCGGGTGGGAGCGCGGCGCGGCTCCGGGCGCGCGCAGGCAGGCGCAGTCGCGGTCGGTCCCTCGAGCGTGTCGACATTCGCCGCCGTGACCAGCACCGTGGGCACGAAGATCGCGGTCTGCAGGATCTCTTCGCCGTCCAGGATCCGCGCCACGGTGTCCGCGGTGGTCCGCCCGATCCCGGCGAAGTCCTGCGCGACCGACGCCTCGAAATTCCCGCCCGCCGCGATAGCGTCGCGCGCCTGCGGGTTCGCGTCGATCCCGGTGATCACGATCCCCTCATCGGCGCGGCCCGCATCCTCGATCGCCTGCAGCGCGCCCAGGCCGGGCTGATCCCACGCCGCCCAGACCGCGGCGATGCTGCCGGGCTCGGGGTTGGCCGAGAGCACGGCCTCCATCTGCGCGCGGCTGTCGGCGATGCCGCCGTCGCTGACATCGGGGGTGATCCGGGCGATCACGTCGATATCGGGGAAGTTGGCGAACACCGCGTCGGCGATCACGCCACGCACCTGCACCGGCGGGAACGGGTCGAAGGTGAACATGACCACATTGCCCTCGCCGCCGATGCGGTTGGCCACATAGACCGCCGTCTCGGCCGCCATCGCGTAGCCGTTCGAGGTCACGTTGGCCACGATCAGCGGATCGCTGCCCGCATCCATCCCCACCACCGGGATCCCGGCATCGGCAGCCGTGGCAAGCCCCGCGCCCACCTGCCCGGGATCGACATTGATCACGATCGCATCGACATTCTGCGTCACCGCATCCTCGATGCGGCTGATGACGGCGGCCACGTCGCCGGCGGTGTCGATCACGTTCACATCCCAGCCCAGCTCGGCCGCGCGGGCGTTGAACGCCTCGACATAGAACTGCGTGCCGGGCTGCGCGAGATAGGGCGTGATCACCGCGATGTCCTGCGCCTGCGCGGCGGCCCCGGCGCTCAGGCTCAGCGCCAGCGCCGCGCCGGCGATCCTGATGCGTGTCGATACGGCCATTGTCTTCCCTCCCGAAGCGGCATTGTCGTTGTGGCCCTGCATCGATACACACTCCCCGCGCCGTGTCCAGCGGTGCCGACCGGCAGGAGGTTCCCCATGCCCGACACACGCGGCGACAGCGCCCTCATCGGCATCGACATCGGCACCAGCGCGGTCAAGGCGGTGATGATCGCCGCGGACGGCGCGCGGTTGGCCACCCGCACCACCCCCTACCCCACCGCGCGCCCCGCTCCGGGACGGGTCGAGCAGGAGCCGACGCAGTGGATGGACGCCATGCGCGCCGCGCTGGCCGCCTTTGCCGCGCACCCGATGGCGGGGCGCGTGGCGGGGATCGGCGTGACCTCGCAGGTCAACACGCATGTGTTCTGCGGTGCGGAGGGCGCCGCGCTCGGCCCCGCGATCACCTGGTCCGACACCCGCGCCGCGCCACAGGCCGCCGCGCTGGACGCGCAGATCGACGCGGGCGCCAGGACCGCCGCGCTGGGCGCGCCCATCCCCATCGACGCAAGCCACGCGCTGGCCCGAATGGCATGGATGGCCGAGCACGCGCCGGAGGTCTGGGCGCGCACGGCGCATGTGCTGCTGCCCAAGGACTACGCCATCGCGCAGCTGACCGGCGCGGTCTGCGCCGACCCGATCGCGGCGGTCGGGCTGGTGACGCCGTCGATGCGCTACGCAGATCCGATCCTTGCGCTGCTGCCCGGCGCCGCCGACCGCCTGCCCCCGCTGCGCGACCCGCTGGACACGGCGGGGACCGTGGCACCGGGGCAGCCCTTCGCCGGGGTGCCGGTGGTGTGCGGGACGATGGACGCCTGGGCCGCGATGTTCGGCGTCGGCGTGGCACGCGACGGCCAGGCGATGCTGCTGTGCGGAACCTCGGATGTGGCGGGGCTGATCTCGGGGGCGCACACACCGACGCCGGGGGTGGTCACCTTCCCGCCCTGGCGCGGGATCACGCTGCATGCGGGCCCGATCCAGGCCGGGGGCGCGGCGCTGGCCTGGGCGGCGGCGATGTTCGGCACCACCCCGCAGGCGCTGGCGGACGCGGCCGCACCGATCACCGACACGTCGCCCCTGTTCCTGCCGCATCTCGACGGCGAGCGCGCGCCGCTGTGGGACGCGCAGACGCGCGGGACCTTCGCCGGGCTCTCGGCCCGCCACGGCCGGGCCGAGGTCGCGGCGGCGGTGATGGAGGGGGTGGCCTTCGCCGGGCGCCTCGCGCTCGACGCGGTCGAGGCCGCGGGCCGGCACCGCGCCGACGCGATCCGCGTTGGCGGCGGCGGCGCGCAGTCCCACGCCTGGACACGGATGCGCGCCGACGCGCTGGGCCGGCCGGTGCTGCGCATGGGTGGCGCCGAGCCCGGCGCGCTGGGCGCGGCGGTGATGGCGGGGGTGGGCTGCGGGGTGATGGCCGATCTGCCCTCGGCCGCCGAACTGCTGGTCCCCCAGCAGGCGCGGATCGACCCCGACCCGGCAGGTGCCGAGCGCGCGGAACGCCGATTCGCACTGTTTTCGCAGCTCTACCACGCGGTGCGGCCCGTCAACGCCGCGCTGAGCGGCGCCGCGCCCTGAACAGCGCGCTTGCCACCGGACGGACGCGCGCCACCTCACCGACCCCGAGACACACAGAGAGGCACAAGATGGCCGAGATAACGCTGCTCGATGGCGGCATGGGGCAGGAGCTGATCCGCCGCGCGGGCGACGCGCCGCACCCGCTGTGGGCGACGCGGGTGATGCTGGATCATCCCGGGCTGGTGCAGGCGATCCACGCCGATTTCCTGACCGCCGGGGCCAGCGTCGCCACCGCCAACACCTACGCGATCCACCACGACCGCCTTGCGCCCTTCGGCGAGGATCACCGCTTCGCCGACCTCCACGCCGCCGCGCTGGACGAGGCGCACGCGGCGTGCGACGCGCACCACGCCGCCACCGGCCAGCGCGCGCGGATTGCCGGCGCCACCGGCCCGCTGGGCGCCAGCTACCGCCCCGAGCTGTTCCCCGACCACACTGCCGCCGTGGCGCTCTATGCCGAGGTCGCGGAGATCCTCGCGCCCCGCTGCGACCTGGTGCTGGCCGAAACCGTGGCGTCGCTGGCGAATGCGCGCGCCTTTGTCGACGGTGCGGCCCCGGCGGCGCGCGCGGCGGGCATCCCGCTGTGGATCGCCGTCACGGTCGAGGACACGGACGGCACCCGCCTGCGCTCGGGCGAGCCCTTAGCCGCGCTGGCCGAGGTTGCGGGCGACGTGGGCGCGATCCTCGCCAACTGTTCGGCGCCCGAGGCGATGGACCAGGCGATGCCGCATCTCGCCGCGCTCGGCCGGCCGTTCGGGGCCTATGCCAACGGGTTCCGGCAGATCACCTCGGACTTCCTGAAGGACAAGCCCACCGTGGACGCGCTGTCGGCGCGCCCCGAGATGACCCCCGCGCGCTATGCCGACTATGCGCTGGGCTGGGTCGCGCAGGGCGCGCGCATCATCGGCGGCTGCTGCGAGGTCGGCCCGGCGCATATCGCCGAGATCGCACGGCGGCTGCGCGAGGCGGGGCACCGGATCGTGTGAGCCCCCGCCGCGTCAGCGGTGCGCCTCGAGCAGCGGACGCAGCGCCACGCGCGCGCGCAGCCTTGCGGCCAGCAGGTAGATGCCGCCGATCTTGCGGTGCAGGAACAGCGTTGCGGCGGGCGGGACATGGTGCAACTCGCGTTCGGCGCCCAGCGGGCGGCCCATGTCGCGCAGGGTCGCGATCAGCCCGGCATTGCCGAAATCGAACGGCGCATCGCTGCGCAGCGGCGCCATCGCGGTCTGGAACATGCGCAGGATCAGCGCCTGATGCGCCTGCGGCGTGGCGTCGCTGAAATAGCCGATGCGCAGCATCGCGGCGTGTTGCGCATCGGTGTCGCCATCGAGCCCGGCCAGCATCAGCGCGTGGAACGCGTCCGCGGTCTCGGGCGCGACGCGCATCACCGCGCCGAAATCCAGCAGCACGACGCGGCCCGTCGCCGGGTCGAAGCGGTAATTCGCCAGGTTCGGGTCGGTCTGCATCAGCCGGTGATCGAACAACTCGGCCAGCACCAGCGCGATCAGCGCGCGCGCGACGCCGTCGCGGCGCTCCTGCGGGGCGTCGGCGAGCGCCTCGATCGGCTGGCTGTCGAGATAGTCCATCGCCAGCACCCGCGGCGTGCTGAGCGCGGGGTCGAGCGTCGGCAGCGTGAAGTCGGGCGACCCCGTCAAAAGCGCGCCGAAGGCGTCGAGGTTGCGCGCCTCGGCGGCATAGTCGGCTTCCGCGTGCAGTTGCAGGCGCGCGTCCTCCAGCAGCGGGCGCAGGTCGACCCCGCGCGGCACCACGCCCGGCACGCGCAGCAGCGCGCCCAGATTGGCGATGTCGCTGTCGATGCTGGCGGCGACGCCGGGATACTGCACCTTGATCGCCAGCGTGCGCCCGTCATGGGTGGTCGCGCGGTGCACCTGCCCGATCGAGGCGGCGGCGAAGGGCCGCACGTCGAACCGCGCGAACCGCGCGCGCCAGCCCGCGCCCCATTCGGCGTCCAGCACGTCGCGCAGCTGGCGGGGCGGCATGTGGCGCGCCTCATCGCGCAGCGAGGCCATGATCGCGGTCATCTCGGGCGGCAGGACGATGCCGCTGTCCATCGACAGGATCTGGCCCAGCTTCATCGCCGCCCCGCGCATGCGGCGCAGCTCGTCCGTCAGGCGCCGCGCGGTGGTCGGGGTCATCACCATGTCCGACAGGCGCGGACGATCCCCGCGCGCGATCTGGCGCAGCCCCATGCCCAACGCGCCCCCGGCGATCCCCGAGGCCATGCCCCCCATGCGCAGCATCCGGATCAGCCGGCCATCGGGCACCGGCAGGGCGCGGTTTGCGGGGTCGTGCGACATGGGCGGGCTCCGGGCTGGCTGCGGAGCTACAGATGGCGCGGGCGGCGCGCTTGACCAGCCCCGACAGGCTGGGGGCTGGGGGCTCGGGCTGGGGGCTGGGGGCTGGGGGCTGGGGGCTGGCATCCGGCGCGCGGCTGGCCTAAGCAGCGCGCAAACCGAACGGAGGCTTCCGGTGCACATCGCCACGCTGCTTGTCGATCCCGCCCGCAAGGGGCTGGACCACACCACCGTCGAAACCCTGCGCAGCGCGTGGGGGGGCGGCGCGGTGCGCTGGCTCGCCCCCGGCATCGCCGCCGAGTTCCCCGTGCCCGACACGCCCGACACGCTGTGGCAGGCGTGGGAGGGACTGCAGGCGCACGGCGTCGATCTGGCGGTGCAGCCCGCCGAGGGACGCCGCAAGGCGATGCTGATCGCCGACATGGACAGCACCATGATCGGGCAGGAATGCATCGACGAGCTGGCCGACATGGCCGGTGTCGGCGCGCATGTCGCCGCGATCACCGAACGCGCGATGAATGGCGAGCTGGAGTTCGAAGGCGCGCTGCGCGCGCGCGTGGCGCTGCTGCGCGGGCTGGATGCGTCGATCATCGCGCGGGTGATCGCCGAGCGGATCACCTTCACCCCCGGCGCGCGGGCGCTGCTGGCGACGATGCGCGCGCATGGGGCGCATGCGGTGCTGGTCTCGGG